>CAZOWD010000020.1:0-10638 GCA_964583225.1 uncultured Verrucomicrobiales bacterium
ACACACAAAAGGATTTTTCATCTCATGACTTGACCTAGATCGATTGATCATAGAAAACACATTCACCCCTTTTATAACACATCAATTAGATATCATGAGAAATAACAACGACCGTTTGCATACGGAAAAAATCATAGCTGATCGTAAAACATTTTATTTGGATCTTCTCGAGAACGCACGAGGTAAGGTGGTTAAAATCACCGAAGAGGTTTCAGGCAACCGCGATACGATTATGGTGCCTGCTGAGATCCTCAATGACTTCATCGAGGCTCTCACAGATATTAAGGCAACCGCTGACGAGTAATCAGAAGCGTTTGTCAGCGCGCTTCTTTTATTTTAACCCCACTGCTCATGCCAGTGGGCTGGAAGCCGCTGAGGGCGTCCCTCAGGCATTTTTACGGATGCTAGGGACTGACGGCAGGTAATGAGTAGCTGGTTATCACTTTCGCGATGCATGGTGAAGGTGAGCCAGAACCGGACACGCTCCAGTTTTTCTAGCGTGCCACGAATGATGAGTTTATCGCCAAGTTTGGCGGAGCGTTTGTAGTCGATCTCTGTGCGGACTACGACAGGGAAAATTTGGGTTTCGGCCATTTGAGCGAAATCCATACCCATTTTAGCACCGAGCCGAGTGCGACAGGTTTCGATCATTCGGAGGTAGGCGATGTTGTGGACGACTCCACCGCAGTCAGTATCAAAAAACATGACCTCTTCGTGGGTTGTCATTTCAGGGAATTGGGATTGAGACATGGATGAGAGGGTTGAAAATTCAACCTGAAGAGTCAAGAGGGGATGTTTGACGAATTGTCTCAGCGAGCGCTTGGTTTGCACAAGGGACTATCCAGGGGGTTATCCCACTTCCACCTCGTTATCGATCATTCGCTTGAGTAGGGCGGGGGAGTTGCTTAAGTTCGGATCACTGGTGAGGGCTGATTCTGCAAGCTGTCTCGCTTCGCGTATAAGGTCAACATCGGCGAGAAACTCGACAAATTTAAGTTCAGAAAGCCCGCTCTGTGCGGTTCCCAAGACGTTTCCTGGCCCCCGGAGTTTGAGATCGGCTTCCGCTATTTTAAACCCGTCTGATGTATCGGCGAGCACTTGAAGTTTTTCAATAGAATCGGGAGATTTTCCATCGGTGAGGAGAATACAAAAACTTTTATGTTCTCCGCGACCAATTCGCCCCCGAAGCTGGTGAAGTTGGGCGAGTCCAAACCGCTCAGCGTTGTGGATGATCATGAGGTTGGCATTGGGGACGTCCACGCCAACTTCTATGACGGTCGTGGCGACGAGAACATCGAGTTCTCCATCGCGGAACGCAGTCATAACCGCATCTTTTTCCTCGGGTTTCATTTTTCCATGTAAGAGACCGAGTTTAAATTTGGAGAGTCGCTTGACCCATTTTTCATATTCTACGGTAGCGGCTGAGGCTTTGAGTGCTTCACTTTCGTCAACGAGTGGGTAAACGAGATACGCTTGGCGTCCTGCTGTGAGATGGGTTTTAATGAAATCTGTAACGGCGGAAACTTTAGGTTTTTTGCGGACGACTGTGATGATTTTTCCGCGTCCTGCTGGGCGTTCATCCAGCACGGAAACATCGAGATCTCCGTAAATGGTTAGAGTGAGCGTGCGGGGGATTGGTGTGGCTGTCATGACCAAAACATCTGGCATGATGCCTTGTTGAATGAGCTTTGCCCGTTGAGCGACTCCGAATTTATGCTGCTCATCAATAATCACGAGCCCGAGGTTGGTAAATTCAACGTTATCGTAGAGTAGAGCGTGGGTTCCGATGATGATTTGAGCTTCACCCGTGTGGTCTGCGTGCCCGTTTTCTTGTCGGGATCCTGTTCTTAGCACGACGCGAACCCCGAGAGGATCGAGCCATTTTCTGAATGTGAGGTAGTGCTGTTCTGCGAGGATTTGGGTGGGGGCCATAAGCGCGGATTGCACGCCTGAATCAACCGCTAAAAGCATGGCACACATGGCGACAAATGTTTTTCCGCTTCCAACATCTCCTTGGAGTAAACGGCTCATGGGAAAGGGGCTTCGCATGTCCGCGATGATTTCTTTGACGCTGCGTTTTTGCGCATTTGTTAGATCAAAAGGGAGGCTGTGATATAGTTCTGTTAGAAGCTTTGTTTTTTTGCCTAACACACGTCCTTCATGCTCGCGAACCTTGGCGCGTTTCCACACGACGTTGAGTTGAAGGAGAAAAAATTCTTCGAGCGCAAAATAACGTCGAGCAATCTGAGTTTGTTCGATGGTTTCAGGAAAATGCACTTCACGAAATGCCTCGTGACGTGGAAAAGTGGGATCGACATCAAAAATTGGGGCGAGGCTTTCCGGAGATATTTTTTGAAGAATATGGAAGGTGTGCTCGCGGTGTTTCCGTTGGTTGATTCCGTTGATTCCCTTATAAACTGGAACAATTCGGCTGAGGTGGATGGAGGATTCACCTTCGGCTAGGTCACTTTCTATTTCAAAATCTGGGTGATCCATCACGATCATGCCTTGGTATTCTTTGGGAGTTCCAAAGAGTAAAATTTCATGCCCAGCAGCGAGCATATTTTTCATCCATGGCATATTAAACCACCGACAGGTTACTTTGTTAGATGCCAAAACTCCGTTCCCTGACTCTAACACAATCGCTTCAAAGTAGGATTTTCGTCCACCAAATCCACGCACTCGGGTATCGATAACCGTTCCACGAAGGCAGAGAGCACCGCTGCCAGCTTGCATTGGGAAGGAGTCAAAATGGCGTCGGTCTTCGTAGCGTTTAGGTAGTTGATCTAAGAGTTCACCCGCTGTGTTGATTCCGCCCGTGGCATAGGCAATGACATCTTTTGCGGAGATGAAATTTATTTCTGAGAGCGGGGTGTTGGCGCAAATACCTGACATGTCAAATTACCCCTCTTTTTGATGGGCACGCACGTCTTGGATTACGATTTGTAAGTTGGTGCGGCCTCGGAAAACGTTCCGATTGATGGTGAAGGCGATGTCCCAAGGTTGAGGAGGGAGTTCACGCTCTCCTGCACCAAAAAACATGGCGCTTTTCCAGCATTCTTTTTGTTTCATTGAGAGCTTGAGGTGGTGGTTTTTGAGCTCGAGTGGCGGCTCGGTAAGATAAACTTCACGGGTCATGAAATAGGGCTCGGGATTAGCCGATCCAAAGGGTTGGAGAAGCTCATAACTATCGAGAAAATCGAGAGAAAGTTCAGAGAAATCGATCTCAACATCGAGATTGAGTCGGGGGAGCCGATCTTGTTCACTGACGTTTTCCAAAACGTATTTAGCAAATCCGTCGCGAAAGGCGTCGATTTGGTTTTCGTGGACACTGATTCCCGCTGCCATGGCGTGCCCGCCGCCCGCTTCGAGTAAGTGGCGGTTGGCGTTGATGGCGTCCATGAGAGAAACTCCGCCAATGCTGCGTCCACTTCCTTTTCCCATGCCGTTTTCATCAATGGCTATGATGAAGGTGGGCTTGTGAAATCGGCGCATCATGCGAGACGCTACGATCCCGACAACGCCAGGGTGCCAGTCGCGTGAACCGAGCACGATGACTGGGCAGTTTGGGTCGCATTCGGTTTCAATGCGTTTGAGGGCTTCTTCGTTGATTTTAAGTTCCTGACGCTGGCGTTCTCGGTTGTGGCTGTCGAGTTTGGTGGCTAGGGAGTCGGCATCCTGCTTGTTAGAAGCTCTGAGGGTGGCTAGAGCGTCCTCAGGGCGATCCATCCGTCCTGCCGCGTTGATGCGGGGGCCGATACGAAACCCGACGTCTGCGCTAGTGAGAGGGCCATTTACCTGAGCTACGTCCATGAGCGCGCGGATACCAGGATTGCTGGTGCTTTCCATCAAACGGAGTCCGTGACGGACGAGCAGTCGGTTTTCTTTAACAAGCGGCACGATGTCTGCCACGGTCGCCATAGCGACGAGATCGAGGTAATTTTTGAGATCAAAATTAATGATTCGGCGGGTTTTCAGAAGTGCGTGAGCGAGTTTAAAAACAACACCTGCAGCGCAGAGGTAATCAAACTCACTGGTGCCAGATTCAACACATTTTGGATTTACGACAGCGATGCAGTCTGGCTTTCCAGCGGGGGGCATTTCGTGGTGATCGACCACGATAACGTCCACGCCTTCGCTTTTGAGCATTTCGATTTCTTGGATCGATGCGGTGCCACAATCGACCGTAATGAGCAAAGAGGGCAGGGGACCTTCTGTTTTACAGCGTTTCAGTGCTGCTTCGCTAAGCCCGTATCCTTCGGGACCTCGGCGCGGGATAAAGCTTCTAACAGATGCTCCGTAAGCGGCGAGGATTTCTGTCATGAGTGTAACGGAAGTTACGCCGTCTACATCGTAATCACCATACACGCAGATTTCTTCTTTTTGGTCGATGGCTTGGAAGATGCGCTCTACGGCAAGCGAGATATCGGGGAGAAGAAAAGGGTCTTGGAGGTGGCGGAGTTTGGGGTGCAAAAACGTCTCCATTTCCTCAGGGGAAATGCCGCGTTGAAGCATCATTTTAACTAAAATAGGGGGGAGACCTATCCCGACACCTGACGGGATATCTGGCATATCTGCCAAGATCCATTGGGTTTCTTTCTGACTCATGACCAGAGGCTAAGATCAGTGAAGATCAATCACAAGAAAAGAAGTTGGGATTGTCGTTTACCCAGCCATTTCGCGGAGAAGTAAGTGATCCGCTATGGGCTTTTCTCCGCAAATGCGATCGAGGAGCGTTTCCCAAACTTCTTGCCCTTTGAGGATGTCTACTTCGATTCGGAGGAAATATACAGGCACGTCCAATTCGGTGGGTTTGATGAATCGGACAGCGTCTTTTTCTGTAGTGACGATGAGGTCGATGTCGCGACGAATACACCGACGCATGAAGCGGTCGATGTCTTTTTGGTTGAAGTTGTGGTGGTCGGAAAACACGCGGTGAAATTCGACCTGAGCACCTAGGTTGCGGAGGATTT
The DNA here is from genome assembly GCA_964583225.1 of uncultured Verrucomicrobiales bacterium. Lineage (GTDB taxonomy): Bacteria > Verrucomicrobiota > Verrucomicrobiia > Verrucomicrobiales > Akkermansiaceae > Oceaniferula. The sequence continues at coordinate 4,974 of CAZOWD010000020.1, forward strand.
TTTCAAAACTTTCAGGCACGGCAATTCCACTGATGGCTGCGATGTATTTTTTATCGAGAAAGCTGAGTGGAAGTTTTTCTCCAGTAAATAGGTTTTCGAGGTATTGGGGACCGTGGGTGCACTCGATGATTTCGGCGTGTTTGTTGTAACGGCGCATCCGCTGGATAAGTTCTTCATTGGAGCTTCCATCGCATTTGGTGATGAAAATATAGTCGGCTCGGCAGAGGTTGCGTGCAGGTTCACGCAGTGTTCCTCGGGGAAGCATTTGGCCCGTGCCAAATGGGGCATTTTGATCGATAAGCACAACGTCCAGTGAGTGGGCGATGTCGAGGTATTGCATGCCGTCGTCGAGGATCAAGGTGTCTGCACCGAGCTCACGGATAGCAAAAGTGCCTCCTTTAACTCGGTTTTTATCTACGATAACCGAAACGCCAGGGAGGTTGTTGGCGAGCATCCACGGTTCATCTCCTGCGTAGTTGACCTTGAGAATCGGTCCGTCGCCAGAGCTAACGACTTTGGGCATTTGTTCTGGGGGGACGAGTTCTCCCGTTTCACGGCTTTTCCATTCTTGGGGAGTTTTGAGATTTTTACTTTTGTAACCGCGACTGAGAATGGCGGGATGACGGCCTCTTTTACGAAGTTCGCGGGAAAAAAGTTCCACGACGGGTGTTTTTCCTGTGCCTCCGACGGTGAGGTTTCCGATGCTGATCACTTGAGTTCCCAAGTAGGCCTGAGGTTTTTTTCCGGTGCGGTATTTTCTGAGTCTCAGTAGCACAGCGAGCCGAAAAGCACCGGAGAGCACCCAGAGAAATAAGCGCATGACTGTGGCGCGAAAACCACGGGCTCGACCAAAGACAACTTCGGTGACCCAATGTTCAAATTCTTCCAGTGTTTCTTTCATCTGCGCGGTGCGGTTATATACTTGAATGTTCTTTGTGGAAACTTCAAACTTCACTCATGACTCGACCCGACGGACGCAACACAGATGAACTTCGCCCTATTACATTTGAACCTGGAATTGCCCCTCATGCGACGGGATCCGTGCTTGTTTCTTTCGGGAATACTCGCGTGATCTGCGCGGCTACCATCCAAGAGGATGTGCCTCGGTGGATGAAGTTTCAAAAGGTGGCCGGTGGTTGGTTGACGGCAGAATACAATATGCTTCCATACTCGACGCTCGATCGCAAACAGCGGGACATTACGCGCGGAAAAATCGACGGGCGCTCGTCGGAAATTCAACGACTCATTGGCCGTTCGCTTCGCGCGGTGGTGGATTTGAAAGCCCTTGGAAAGAGAACGATCTGGCTGGATTGTGATGTGCTTCAGGCCGATGGAGGAACGCGCACGGCATCGATCACTGGAGGGTGTGTCGCCATTGCCATCGCTTTAAATAAGCTGATGAGCGAGGGGAAACTCAAAACGTTTCCCATGAAAAAACTCGTGGCGGGGATTAGCGCTGGAATTTATCAAGACACACCAGTTTTGGATCTCGATTACATTGAAGATAAAGACGCAAGCGTGGATTTTAACGTGGTTATGACGGAAAATCTCGAGTTTGTTGAGCTTCAAGGAAGCGGTGAAGAGGCGGTCTTTTCTGGTGAGCAAATGACAGAGATGTTAGATTTGGCTCGCAAAGGAGTGCAAGAGATTGTGGAACTTCAAAAACAGGCAATTACGGATGCAGACCAAGCAACTCCTGCGGATTTAGAAAGCTTAGCTCAAGCCTTGAAAGGGTAAGAAAAACACAAGATCCCGAACCTTTAAAACGCTTGTCTGTTAAAAGTTGATTTGTTTTCACTTTTTACCTTGCGATTGTGTCATAAGGCGATAGCTTGAAGTTATCTGTTCTTTCTTAGGGAGGGGATGATCTGATTAAAAAACTGAAATATATATTTAACATATACAAACTAATACCATGACTATAACTAAACGATTAAAAAGTAAGGGCTTCACTTTGGTGGAACTCCTTGTTGTGATCGCCATTATTGCAGCTCTTGCAGCTATGGCTACACCTGTGATCATGAAACAACAGAAAAAAGCTGCTATGACTACGGCGATTAACAACGCCAAGCAGATTTTTTATCTGTTGAATGATTTCGACCAAGACTTTGGTTCATTTCCAAGTCTTGCAATCTTAGAAGATCATCCAGATCTATCTCCTTACGGTAGCACGCAAGGTGGAAACTTGTCTGCCCAAGGCCTTACTTCCAATGCTTTGTTAGGACAACTTATTGCGGGTGGATACACTAACTCGGAAGAGATTTTCTTTGCAAAAGGTGGTTCTTCTACAAACAAAAAGCCTGATAACGTAATCACTCCAGGTAAGATCCTTGAAAAAGGTGAGTGCGGATTTGCTTACGTTTTAGATGCAGATGGAAACGCTTTATCTACAAGTAACAACACGGCCTGCACCATTATTGCAGCACCAATGGATAAAGGAACTAAGTTTAAGCGTGACCCATACGATGGTAAGGCCATTGCGCTTCGTATTGACGGATCCGTGCAAACGCTTCGTATTAAGAAAGCTGTAGGAGGTGCTAACTCACCTTCAGGTGAAGCTTTTGGCACAGGTGGAAAAACACTATTCCAAGCAGGAGAAGACACTGTTTGGGGATCTATTGTTCCCAAGCCAGTTCTTCCAGAATAAGCCGAACAAGCTAACAAAATTAACTTTAAAAAAGCCAGATGGAGTTCTTTCCATCTGGCTTTTTCAGGTTTTTAGCGGTTCTTAAATCCAAAAAACATCGATGAAAAACCAAAGGACCATCAACGCTCCGATGATGATTTTAATGAGCATACCCGTTAGAACGCCAAACAGAGTTCCTACGCCTGATTTGGTGGATGTTTTAGATTTTTCAAAGAGTTGATACCCTTGTTGGGTGATTGTTTTTTGGGGCTGTGCGACTGTGATGCTGGGTTGAATCTCATTGCTTTTCTTTTTCGATAAGAAAAATTCAAAAAGAATGGTGCCGAAGAGGGGACCTAAAAAGAGTCCGAACGGCATAAAAAACATACCGACAAATCCTCCAAAAAATGCGCCCAAAGCACCCCATTTGCTACCGCCAAACCAACGGGTTCCCATGGCGCCACTCATAAACTCGAGCGTTTGAGAAATGATGAGCAAGAGGCCAAGAGCTACAAAAGTCCACCACTCAACGCCCGATTCTGCACCAAGCATGATCCGATGAGATACGGCAGCAAAAAAGATAAGTAAGTGTCCAGGGAGGGAGGGGATAAACGTTCCCAAAATTCCCAAAATCAATAATGACCCCGTGGTAATCCACGCCAGAGTGACCCACGCGGCATCTCCTGCTGCGGTGTAATTGAAGTTTTGGAGAAATTCAAACATGCGCTTTGTCTAAACTTACCTAATGAGGATGCAAGAGATTTGAACTTTTTTTAGTGGGGCGTTTTTGCGTTTGCTGTGCCTGAAGTGGTGACGAGAAAGAGCTCCCGTGGTCTTTTCCCTTGATGTTGGTTTTTTGTGGGGAAAAATAAAGCCATGCTTCACACCATTTTTAAAGATTTTGGCAATCCTAAGGAGGTTATCGAGTTAACGGAATCAGATGCCCGAGAATTGGTTTCGGGAGAGGTCCGCGTTCGTATGCTTGCTTCTCCTGTGAACCCTGCGGATATAAACCTCATTCAGGGCGTGTATGGGATCCGTCCAGAGCTTCCAGCGACTGCTGGGGTGGAAGGTGCCGGAGAGGTCGTAGAATCGCTCTCAGAGCGTTTTAAGGAGGGTGATAGGGTAATTCTCGTTGCCCATGTCGGAACGTGGTCAGAGGAGCTGATTTGCCCAGAATCGGCAGTATTAAAAATTCCCAAAGAAACACCCGAGCTCCAGGCGTGTATGCTCAAGGTGAATCCGCTCACTGCTTGGTGTATGTTGACCCAAATCTTAGATTTACCCGAAGGCGCGTGGGTTGTGCAAAATGCGGCCAATTCTGGTGTTGGTGCGTGTGTGATTCAGATAGCAAAACTTTTGGGGCTTCGAACAATCAATTTGGTTCGCCGAGAGGAACTCATCCCCGAGCTTCAAGCGTTAGGGGCAGATCACGTTTTATTGGACACCAAAGAGAACGTGGCAGAGGTGAAAAAAATAATGGGAGATGCCCCAGCTAAGCTTGTGCTGAATGCCGTGGGAGGGGACAGCGCTTTGCGTTTGATGGATATTTTGGCTCCTGAGGGAATTCATGTTACTTACGGTGCGATGAGCCGGCGGAGCCTCAAGGTTCCCAATTCATTTTTACTGTTCAAACAGATTCAACTTCGTGGATTTTGGGTCACTAAATGGTTGAAAGAGCAACCTGAGGAAACTGTAAAAGAGGCGTATGCGCGTCTGGCTCAGTGGATGATCGAGGGCAAGTTAAGCCAACCTATAGATTCTTGTTTCCCGCTTCAGGAGGTGGAAAAAGCGATTGCTCGCGCAATGGAAGATCAGCGGAACGGCAAAGTTTTGATTACGATGGGGTGATTATTTTTGAATAATTTCTTTTGGGGGAACGTCGAAGAAGGCGAACCCAAAAGAAAAAAGCATGAAACACTTCCTTATCACACTAGCCGTTGTCCTCACTGGATTTTTTGTTTTTCCTCAAACCGCTCAGGCTGGTTACGGGTATGCACCTGGATTTAAGCGTTGTATTGGCTATAGCTCATGTGGATGCCCGATTTACCAACGGCGCGTAATCGTTTCTTACGATTGCTATAATCATCCGATTTACCGCTACATTAGCGTGCCTGTGGTGCATCACTGTAGAACGTATTACCGCCCCCCAGTGCATCACTGTGCGCCTCATTACGTTGCTCCGCATCATTATTATGGGAGAAGATACCACCATTGCGGGCATAGCCATCACAGATCCCACAGTAGCGTGTCAATTTGGGGTCCTTACGGAGGGGTTACTTGGAGACAATAATGTTTATGTCTCAGATTCCTGAGATTCTTCAGCAAGCCGAGCCATGAGCTTGGCTTCTTTTTTGCGTTGGCGAGCTTCGCGAAAAAAGCTTTGCAAAATCCCGAGACATTCATCGTGGAGGACACCGGATTCGACATCGCAACGGTGGTTGAGCGGGGGATTGGAGTCGAGAAGGTTAATCCACCCTCCAGCAGCACCGCCTTTGGGGTCTGGACAGCCAAATACAACACGATCTGGGCGGCAGTGGACAATAGCTCCCGCACACATGGGGCAGGGCTCTTTGGTGACGTAAAGAGTGCATCCTTCGAGTCTCCAATCACCTAAACTGCTCTGAGCCGAGGTCAAGGCGAGCATTTCTGCGTGAGCTGTGGCGTCCTTGAGCGTTTCCACTTGGTTCCACGCACGCGCTACAATTTTACCTTCACGCACAATGACGGCGCCCACGGGAACTTCTTTGGCTTGATACGCCTTTTGCGCCTCACGGAGGGCCATTTGCATGAAATAATCGTCGCCCAAAATGTTGAAATTATCACTCACAGCAGGAGGGTGACAAAAAATAGAGAAAGAAGAAACTCCAAATACTGATGGCGGAGATAAAGCTAGCGATTGTAAATTGAATAAAAAGCGCATCTCTTGTGGAAGAGGTAATAGAGTAGCGAGTAGCAGGTAGCCAGTAGTCGCAAGCGTGGTAGAAACGATGCTTTTGTGCTGAAAGCACAATCCATATAAGCCTTGGGCAAGAGCAA
>CAZOWD010000020.1:10738-16973 GCA_964583225.1 uncultured Verrucomicrobiales bacterium
GTCCTCCTCGAGTGGGGATCTGATAGGAATTGTTCCACGTGGAGCAATTTACGACGAATTTTTTCATCTCTCTTGTTTCTTATTCGGAAACTCGCTATATACTGCGTATTGCCCAGTCAGCAGAATCTAAAAATCCACACCATGAAGCGAATCATTGCACCTTCCTTACTTGCCGCCGATTTTTCACGAATCCAAGAAGAAACCTCCCGAGCTGTTGAGGCTGGAGCCGATTGGATGCATTTAGATGTGATGGATGGTCATTTTGTTGATAATATATCTTTTGGCCCAGCCATCATTAAAGCTATTGACGCTACAAATGACGTTTTTCTCGATGTGCACTTGATGATTTCTCGGCCTGATCATTATTTACCGCGGTTTGTGGAAGCGGGGGCAGATTTGATTACTGTGCACGCGGAGGCTGATCACGATATTGGCGAAACGCTTCGTCGAATCCGAGAATCTGGATGCCAAGCTGGCTTGGCGATCAACCCAGCGACTCCGTTGGAGGAGGCGATTCCTTATTTTCATCAAATTGACCTTTTGCTCTGTATGACCGTGGTTCCTGGATTTGGGGGGCAGTCATTTATGCACGAGGTGATGCCTAAAATTGAGAAAGCGGTGAGCTTGCGTGATGAACAAGGACTTCATTTTCACATCGAAGTGGATGGTGGTGTCGATGCCGTTACCGCAAAAGCGGCAACTCAAGCTGGAGCCAATGTTTTAGTGGCAGGTTCTTCTACTTTTAAAGCACCCGATATGGCGGCGGCGATCGAGGCGATTAGAAATGCCTGATATTTTTTTGTGTGGTTCGTGAAGTGGTCATTTGATTTTTCATGAGCCCGATCAGTGATTTAGAAATTTATAATATTCAAAAAAAGAAAGGCGTAGATTTGCAGGAAGCGATCTACGCCTTTTTGGTGAGATTTTTGAGGCTCTGAGAATGAAAAATTTGAAGAGGATTCGGGGTGTGGGGCAGAAGGGTTTTATTTGAGAGGGCTTAAAATGGGTAAAAATGACACATAACTCGTTTGTTTTGAGCTTGTTGTGTTGTTTTTAAAAAGGTGGTGTTTTTTAGCTGTTTTTTGAGAATTTGCCTCAAAAAATGAAATCTCTTCAAACTTGGGCTGAAATATTGTTCTTCGAAGTTATTTTCGGAGAGCGATTGCCAAAATGGCGATGTCAGCGGGGGTGATTCCAGAAATGCGAGTTGCTTGACCAATCGTGGTTGGGCGAATGGTGCTGAGGTGGTTTCGGGCTTCAGCTTTGAGTCCCGCTACTTGGTCGTAATTGAAATTTTCTGGAATCCGTTTGTCTTCCATTCGTTTGAGTCGATCAATTTGTGTTTGCTGACGCTCAAGGTGCCCCGCGTATTTGAAGTCGGTTTCCAAGAGAGGCCAGAGGTGGCGAGGGACTTGGTTGAGGATTTCAGAGGGGAGAGTTTGCCATGAATTGTCAGATCGGCGGAACCAGTGATCCAGTTTAACCTGATCGTGGGAGATGGTTGGGATCAGGGATTTTGCCGTTTTTAAGTCGGTTATTTTTTCTTGAATGCGTTCGGCGCGAAGACCCGAAACGAGTCCAATTTCTGAAGCTAACGGGGTGAGTCGGAGGTCGGCATTGTCCTGTCGGAGGAGGAGTCGGTATTCCGCACGAGAGGTAAACATCCGATAAGGTTCGGAGGTTCCTTTGGTCACGAGGTCATCGATCATCACTCCGATATACGCCTGATCTCGGCGAAGCGTGAAGGGGGATTGACCTAAAACTTTGAGCGCTGCATTTGCTCCAGCCATCAGCCCTTGGGCGCCTGCTTCTTCGTATCCAGAGGTGCCATTAATTTGTCCTGCAAAATAAAGTCCTTCAATTTGTTTGGTTTCTAGGGTGGGGGTGAGCTGGGTGGGCGGGCAATAATCGTATTCTACGGCATAGCCTGGACGCATGATTTGAGCGTTTTCTAGCCCCTTGATCGAGTGGATAAAGTCGAGTTGAACATCGTAGGGGAGGGAGGTTGAAACGCCATTAATGTAGTATTCATGGGTGTGGCGACCCTCGGGTTCAAGAAAGACTTGGTGGCGATTCCGCTCGGCAAACTTCACAACTTTGTCTTCAATCGATGGGCAGTAGCGGGGGCCTTGTCCCTCGATTTTCCCCGCATACATAGGAGATTGGTGAAGGTTGTTTCGGATAATGTCGTGGGTTTTTTCGCTAGTCCAGGTGATGTGACACGGCACTTGTTCCACGTGGAACGGTGTTTCTGAGTAGGGAATTTCCGGGTCTGATGGGTTGCGTCCGTTGAGGGTGTGGATGTCATCGGGGGCTTTTACGATGGTGTCCGCGAGGTAGGAAAAGAATGGTGGAGGGGTATCGCCATTCTGAATTTCTGTTTTTGAGAAGTCGATAGAGCGTCCGTTAATCCGACATGGCGTGCCTGTTTTGAAGCGTTCTACTTGAAATCCAAGTTTGTTGAGGGAGTCAGAAACGGTGGATGGAGCATCGCCCATACGACCGCCAACTTCGTTTTTCATGCCGACGTGCATGAGTCCGCGCATGAAAGTTCCTGCGGAAAGGACGACGGATCGCGCATTGATTTGAAGGTGGAGTGAGGTGGTAACTCCAGTGATTTTGTCATTTTTAACGAGAAGTTCTGCGACGTTGGCTTGGTGAATATCAATATTAGGGGTGGATTCTAAAACGTGTTTGATTCGGAATTGATAGGCTTTTTTATCGCACTGAGCTCGCGGTGCTCGGACGGAGGGTCCTTTGCTTGCGTTGAGCATCCGAAATTGAATCCCTGTAGCATCTGTGTTGAGTCCCATGGCTCCTCCGAGAGCGTCGATTTCTCGAACGATGTGTCCTTTGGCGAGTCCTCCAATAGCAGGGTTGCACGACATCGATCCGATCGTGTCAATGTTTTGAGTGATGACGGCAACGCTACAACCGAGTCGAGCCGCCGCTAAGGCCGCTTCGACTCCAGCATGACCAGCTCCAATGATGAGGACGTCGTAAATTTTTGGATAAACAAACACGGACGCTATTTAGTCTCAGATACGTAAACTTGCAATTCAGTATTCTGACAGGAGAAGAAATACAGGCAATTTTAACGCTCTGAGAATGAAAAATTTTAGGCTTTTGTGGGGTGTGGGACAGGTTGTTTTATTCTGGAGCCTTTAAATGGAGTGTTTTTGTTGTGTAAGTTGTTTGTTTTTAGTGGTTTAGGTTGTTTTTGGTTTGGTGGTGTTTTTTAGGGTTTTTGGAGCGTTTTTGGTAGATTGAGGGTTGGGTTTGTTGTTCCATGTGGAACATTCTTAAAATATGCGCAGGTTTTGAGAAAAAGTGATATTGAAAAATAGTTGATGTCGAATTGGGAGAGTGCTAGATTAAATGTACTATGAAAACGATTGTTGTTGCTATTGATTTTTCTGATGTCTCGAAAAAGGTAATCGAGATGGCGATCAAATTTGCTAAGGCATTTGATCAGGAACTGCACTTGGTTCACGTTGTTGAGGCTGAGCCCACGTATGCGGCTTATGGATTTTCTCCTGATGAGTTTCCGGCTATGAATGCCATTCAGGAGGAGTCAATTAATCGTGCTGAAAAAAAATTAAGTGAAATGGCATCGAAGGTGGATGTGTCTGGTGTGAAAACAGCGGTGCTTGAAGGACCTCCGTTACACATGATATTGGAATATGCTGAGGAAGTGGATGCAGACCTCTTAGTGCTTGGATCTCACGGTCACGGTGTGCTCGGCAGCTTGTTGTTGGGTTCTGTGGCCGAAGGGTGCGTTCGGAAGGCTAAATTCCCTGCATTGATTGTGCCTGTTGAAAAGTAGCTTGCTGACTTGTTTTTCTTGATCATTTACGGCATATCTCTGCCACATGTTTGATGTGAGAGATAAGCCAGAGATGGTCGAGCGAGCATTGCTCGTGCGTATTTGTGCGGATCGCCGTGAAGCCGAGGAAGCGGAATCGCTTCTGGAGGAATTAGGTGAATTGGTGAAGACGCTGGGGATCGGTGTGGTTGAGTCGGTGCTGGTGTTGACGCGTTCGTTTCACAAAAAGTTTTTATGTGGAACAGGCAAGGCTCAAGAAATTGTGGATTTGGCGCACGCTCACGAGTGTGATTGTATTGTTTTTGATAACATGTTGATCCCGTCGCAGCAGCGAAATTGGGAGGAGTTGGCGAATGTATGTGTGATTGATCGCGAAGAGGTCATTCTGGATATCTTTTCGAAGAGAGCGCATACGAGAGAGGCTCGATTGCAGGTAGATTTGGCACGTATGCAGTATTCACTGCCTCGTTTAGCGCGTATGTGGGGGCACTTGGACCGCGAGGGCGGGGGAGGAGGCTCTGGCGGGGGCGGAGGCGCGTCCCGAGGTATGGGTGAGCAACAGATTGAAGTGGACCGTCGTTTGGCTCGGACTCGGATTGACCATTGCAAACGCGAGTTAGCGGAGGTGAGGAAACAGCGAAATACCCGACGGAAAGAGCGTGAAAAGCAGGGGGTTCCTTGTGCGGCGATTGTAGGATATACCAACGCTGGAAAATCAACCTTGCTGAATCAGTTATCGGGAGCGGACATCATGGCAAAGGATATGTTGTTTGCCACTTTGGATACCACGACCCGATCGGTAGATTTGCCCGATGGGCAGTCGTTGCTTTTAACGGATACGGTTGGTTTTGTGCGAAACTTGCCTCACCGATTGGTTGAGGCATTTAAAGCGACGCTCGAAGAATCTGTTTTGGCGGATTTTATCATTCATGTTTTGGATGCCTCTTCGCCAGAGGTTGAGAAATTTTTCAACACAACCATGGAGGTTCTCGCGGAGCTAGGCGCTGAAGATAAACCGATGATCGTGGTGCTTAATAAAATTGATGTTTTGGATGACCCCGTGGTTTTGGCGGGGCTTGAGGTGACTTTTCCCAATACCTTGGCTGTGAGTGCTAAAACGGGAGAGGGGATGGATGAACTTTTAAAAAAATGCGCCGCGATGATTTCGGATCGGGTGCAGACTCAGACGTTCCGAATCCCCCAGAGCCGAGGAGATTTGCTCGGGCTTCTTCATACTGGAGCCAAGGTGCTAGAAACTGAATATGAGGGAAATGATGTTGTGATAAAGGCGGTTGTTTCAGCCAGTATCGCGGGACGATTGAAGGAGTTTCGAGACGGAGTGGATTTTGAAAAGGAAAGTCAACCATCTTGGATGAAGTAATAAATGGAGAAATTTGAGCGGAAATGCAGAATCGGATATGATTTGTGTAGAGATTGGTGTTTCTATTTGATGATTCTGTGGCAGTTTCCTGCTCGTAAAACGTGTTTTATATGATGAAAAAATTAATGATTTTTGGACTGAGTTGCTTGGTGTCGTTGACTCAAGTGTGGGCCATCCCCGATGCGCTTATTAAAGCCGCTCCCAAAGCTGTTCCTGTGGATTCTATTGAGACTCCTGCTGCTCCACCGCATCAGGTAGATACCACGATTATTCCACCTAGCACGGATATTGTTTTACCTCCGAGAGGTAGTGTGGATGCGATGCGGTTGCAGATTTTTCTCGATCAAAAACTTTTTGGTCCAGGTGTGATTGATGGAAAACCTGGCCATTTTACGAAGTTGGCGATCCATAATTACAATGAAAGTTTGGGTCGTTTACCAAACGATTCACGAGTTTTAGCAGAGGCGAGAGTGCAGGTGCCATCGGTGTTTGCCATGGCGATTGTGCCAACCTCTGTTACAAAATATGTGGATCCTGAGTTGCCTTACAAGCGAGTGGAGCAAGCAAAGCGTAAGGCGATGTCTTACCGTAGCGTGGGGGAGTATATGGCAGAGCGGTATCATATGTCAGAGGATTTTCTTATCGAATTAAATGGATACAATACGGTGAAGATGGCGAAGGCGGGAACCGCCCTCAAGGTGATGAATGTTGAGCCATTTTTGATTGAAAATTTGCGAGAGGGCAGAGGAAATAAAAAAGATCCGGTGTTGAGTGCGCGCCATGTGGTGGTGGATACTGATATGAAGCAGGTTTTGATTTATGAATTAAAAGTGCCTCAACAGAATGCTGATGGCGCAACCATGATCGCCAAGCCACGGTTAATTGCGAGTTTTCCCATTACCCCAGGAAAAGTGAAGTTCATTCCTAAAGGGTTTTGGAACCTAAAAAACAGCATTGAACTTCCCGTATGGCGTTATGATCAGAAATTGCTGGAAACTGGAGTGAGGGGTAAAGAAAGCCTTTCGATT
>CAZOWD010000021.1:0-16808 GCA_964583225.1 uncultured Verrucomicrobiales bacterium
AGTGTGTGGGGGATGTATTCGAAGGTTTGGCGATTAAAATACAATGGAACTTCTGTTGTGATGGCTTTAGATTTTCCATTTGATACTTGGCACGATGTAAAAAGATGTTACCTAATAATTGGGTGGAAAATTATTCATGAAGAGGTAATTCACTCTCCCGCTCCCTTTGAATGGGGAGCCTCGCAAACAGATATGATATTGCCCAATGGCGATTTCGGGTTTGTTCTCTGCAGTCATTGTGACCATTTGGGGAACACGGTAGAACCTAAACCAGCTACAAATGATGAGCGTTTATTGCTTTATAAGCTACATCCGTCTCGTATGACTCCGCCTTTTGGAAGTTCGCGGGATAAAAGAAAACATACTTTTTATCAAACTCAGTGTATGGTGACTACTATAGCACCTCTTGATGAATCTACTAAACAAGAAATCCGACTCATGTATGCTCAGTTTCGTGAGCAAATTCGGAGAGCTATTGCCGAGAAGGGTAGGAAATAGTAAAATTGGGATCCACAAAAAATAACAAAGATGATTAACCCATATTCAGATCATAGGTTCCAGCGATTAAAACGTAAGTCCAAGTTGAAATTCTTGCTGGCTGTCATTTTGACAATCCCAGCTTTTATTGTGTGGTTGTTTTCTTTGCTGATTCCAGAGACACTTACGAGGAAACTTCAAAAGCATTTTGCCTTTCTTATAAATCCGATACGTGGGGTGTTAGATTGGTTGAAGATTTGGCTTATTTCTCGGCCTTGGAAAAAACTGATTTTGGCACTTCCTCTGATCGTTGCGTTATGTTGGATTTTTACGACTTTATTTCTTGCTAAGAATTTAAGTAATGAAGATATCTATGGTGCATATCGGAAGGATATTCGAGGAGCATTGGCGATCAAAGATTACAAAGCTGCTGATTTTTTAGGGGGTAGATTGCTGTTGAGTGGAGTTTACGATGATGATGGTGCTACTTTACATTTGGTGATGTTGGCTGCAGATGGCAATGGGAATTATATTCGGAGAGACGCATTGGTTAAGCATTTGACAGAAGACCTTCACTATGGTCCGACGTATGTGTGGAAAGCTCAACGAATGCTGTCAGGAAAATCTAAGGGGGGGGGAGTTGATTTTCAAAAAGCAATTCAATTTATAAGGTCGGCCATAGCTGTTAGCGATGATCCCGATCCTTTGAGACAGTATTTAGGGCAACTCTATGCACAGGTTGGTCGAACGGTTCAGGCGATTAATATTTTTGAAAGTTTACCTAAGTTGGACGCTTTTCATTCAGTGTTGCTTGCGGAGCTTTACCTTCGGTCGGGTGATCGTGAAAAAGCTTATAAAGTGGCGGCTGACACCCTTCAATCCATCGATATTGAAGATCCTAAAATGAGTCGCGATGTTTCGCTGAGAATTAGGGCTCTTGTTGTGTTTTTTGAGGTGACTGCGAATGATACCTTTGTTCTCGATTATTTGACTCGTATCAATCAGCATCTTAAAGAATTGTTACGTTTAAATCCAAGTGATGAAAAGGCGAAGAAAGGCATTTCGCAGGCTTCGATGTTGATGGCAAACATTTACTTAAAAAAACAAAATAAGGCAGATCGTTTAAAAGCACTCCATTATTTACAAGAGTCGATTTCTCTTGGTGTGATTCAACCTTCGATTGGACGAACTGTAAGCATGGCCTCTGATTTGTTTGCAAGTGGAGGTCTGTCTGTTGAAGACATGAATCAGGCATTAGTGCGTGGTGATTCCTCTGCAATGGCTCATGTTTTCCTTGGTCTCGATGCTTGGAAGAGAAAACATTTCGATCAAGCAGTTTTTCATTTTAAGTTAGCAGAAGCATTGGAACCTCATTCGCTTGATGTTGTGGAAAATGTTGCCGTTTATATGGCTTTAGCTTCTTCAGAGGGGGGATTAAATTCATTTAGTTTATCTCTCGTTGAAACCCCACTTTGGCGTCGGGCTATTCGGTTGCTTAAAATGTCATCTGAAATTGACCCTTCGAGATCCGATGAAAATTTATGGAAGCAGAGTATGATTTTATCTCGTCAGCAACAGTGGGGTGAGATTGTTACTTTGCTTGAGCCTCGCGTGGCGAGTGCCTCGCCAGCGTATCAAAAAAAGTTTCTTCGGACGTTGATTCAAGCGTCTCTTGAAACATACGATCGGAAAAAAGCTAAGGAGTATACCAATCAGTTAAAGGCGTTGAAATAAGTGTAAAACGTTTTTTTCGCGCTATGCATAATAAAAATGACGGAGTTTATAGCTTGTAATGTTACCTTAGGAGGCTTGTTTTAAGGTTTGAGTCTAGGGCTCGGCTTATGGAACGTGGACGTTTTGTCCACGTTTTTTTGTATACACCTTATGCGCAATAGGCCTTCAAAATGAAGGCGCTCCCCATGTGCCAACGGCACATCCCATAGAGAGATGAGGTAAGGTTTTTCGGCAAAGTCTATAGGGTGTGCCTTCAGCACACATAATAATCGAAGCTTTCATAATCCCCGAGGGTCGGGCTTCGCCCTAGCTCGGGGCTCATATAGATTGTGCTTTCAGCACAAGAAAGCCAAAGCCATGACTGAAGTTTCCAACGACTGGAACGAATTTAAGACATTTACAAATTTTAGGCTTATTTTCCGCCTATGCTTTCGTCAACTGGTAGGCGGAAAGCGCCTCGACAACCTCATCTGGATCATCGGTGCAGAGTAGGTAATCCGCGTATTTTTTGCCTGTAGCGAGTTGAGAAATGCAGTCAAAAAGCATGGTGTCTTCTTGATAGCGTTTTTTTCCTAAGAAAATCATCGGACTCACATAATCAAAAGTCACATAGTGGTTTTGTGTGGCATCCATAAAGATTTCCTGCGTTGTTCCCGCGCTCCCTGGAGCAAAAATCACGCCGTAAGTCGCAATGGCCAACAAGCCATCCTCCCGGATGCTATTGGAAAAATATTTTGCCACATAAGTCGAAAACATATTGGTTGGTTCGTGCCCGTAAAACCAAGTAGGCACCGCAAGGCTCGCTGCACCATTGGGATGGAGCGCCAACGCTTCCTCCGCTCGCGCGATATATCCTTCATCCGTAAACACTGGCGCACGGCCTAAAATTTCTAACACTTTATCGAGAAGCTCATCTTCCGCGTTGGCCATCCACGCGCCTAAGTTAGTAGCCTCCATGATTCCGGGTCCTCCGCCCGATGCCATAAAATACCCACGCCGCGTCATCTCGCGGGCAATATAAGCCACTTTTTTAAAGTAAGGGTCCGTCCGTGGGCATCCATGCCCCCCCATGATCCCAATCACTTTTTTCTGCTCTCCAGAACCATCCAATCGCCCCGTCAACAAATCCCCCAAGGCATCATCAATGGCGTGATCGTGAATCCGTTGCGCCATGGACTCCAACACATCCGCCTTTGCGCCACCCTTGGCATGAAAATGATCATAAATCCGTTTATCCAAACTGAGATCCTCCTGCTCGGTCCACCCCTCCATCAACTCTTCGCGGGAATAAAGCGAGTGACGGTAAATCCGATACGGCAAGCCTGGGATTCGAGGAAAAATAAGCGCACCCTTTCGTCGCAATGACTCCAACGGGAGATCCTTGGGGAAATTACAGCCTAAAAAGACGGCACCTTTGCATTTCAAAGCCTCCCAATCCACATCAAGCTCACTGAGATCCAAGCCCTGCACGACTGCGCAGTTCAAGTTTCCACCTTGAGCCTTCAACAAATCAGGCCGATCAATTTCGCGTAACTGACAACGAGACATCCTCTTCGTTTTGGAATGTTAATCTTTGATTACGGACGGACTCAACACGCCAACATACGGCAAGTTACGGTAACGTCCCTGATAATCGAGCCCGTAGCCCACCACAAATTCATCCCCGATAACAAACCCTGTGTAATCAGCCTCTTTTACGGCATCACGCGGAATATCTTTAGTCAATAAAACACAAGTCTTCACCCCCGCAGCCCCCTGCTCAATCAGCTTTTTCGTTACAGCCTCCAAGGTTTGACCCGTATCCAGAATATCATCTAACAGCAAAACATATTTTCCTTTGAGATCGGGCTGAACCACATCCAAAAATTCCACCGTTCCGCTACTCGTCGTCCCTCCATGATAGCTAGAAACATTCAAACACTCAAACTCCATAGGAAGAGGAATCCGGCGCATAAGATCCGCCATAAAGAGGACCGCACCTTTCAAAAGAGCCACCACAACCATCGGCTTCCCTTCAAAATCAACCATCACCTTACTCGCCAGCACATCCAAGCGCTTCTGAATCAATTCTTCATCAACCAATACACGTTCAATATCTCCGTTCATGTTGAGAGATTACTCCCGATTTCTAAAATAGAAAACGGAAAATGCTAATTTCAATCAAATTGCAGAAAACAACAGAGCTACGCCCCTCTACATTTCAAAAATTTGATCATCATTTTTAGATTTTTCACGGTTGAGCTTATCGCACACCTGCTTGCACATATCTAAAACAATGGGTTCGCTGATCGAATAAATAACGAGATTCCCCGACTTTTTACGGCTCAGCAATTTGGCATCGTGAAGGATTTTGAGTTGTTTTGAAACGTTAGCTTGGGAGGTATCTAACTTATCTACCAAGGCACCGACACTGAGCGGGCCATCCTTGAGCGCCCGCAAAATCAGCAACCGAGTTGTCTCTGACATAGCTTTAAAAATAGCTGCCACACGATCAAGATGCCCCCGTTCCACTAAAAGCATTTCAGAAATTAACGTTTTCTGGCAATCTCCCGTCTCGCTTGAGACTTGAATTCTATTTTCCATATTTTCGCTCATTAGTTTCGGTATGCTAAAAATAACCCCTTCCAAGCTTCCACACTTTCCCGCTTGCGCAAAACCCTTACTCCTTGTAGTCCATCTTATCAACTATTTAACTAAATAGTTATATTTTCTCAGCAAGCCTCACCATTTCTAAACGATTTTCACGCTCGTGGATTATTTGGAACCCAAGTTATCAATCGTCTGGAAAATTGCTGTAATCATCAAATAAGCCATGGTTCCAATCAGCAAAGCCATAACCACGAGCACGATGGGCATAATCAACTCCATCACCCTCGATAGGTTTTTATTGAGCTCAGCATCATACCGCTCCGCCGCGCGAGCCAGCGATTTGTCGAGCTTACCCGTTTTTTCACCCACCGATACCATATCGATGAGCAAAGGCGGAAAAATCCCCGACTGCACCAACGCCCGAGAAAATGAGCGACCATCGCCCACCATCTCAATGACATCGTTCATATGGCTACGAATATACAGATTTTGAGTAGCATCTCGCGCTAACTCCAACGAACGCAGCAACGGCAGTCCATTCCCCACCAAATTCGACAGAGTTTCTAAAAATTGCACATAAAATCGGCTCTCAATCACTTTTCCAATCAGAGGCAAGCGAAGTTTGATCCGATCCCACGCCAATTTATTTCCCTCGGCATCTTTCCACGCCTTAAATGCAATAGAAACGACTACAAGAGTCAGCAAAATAACCAACCACCACGCTTGAAAAAAATCGCTCACTCCAATGAGAATCTTCGCTCCTAGCGGAATTTTTCCTCCCGGAGTGCTGGAAATAAGGTCGGTCAGTTGAGGAATCAGTTTCGTGACAAAAATCACCCCCACTCCAATTCCGGCTAAAATAAGAAACGCAGGGTAAATCAACGCCAAAGTCACCTTACTCTGGAGCTCTTGCAAAGTTTTCAGATAATGCGCTTGTCGCTTGAGAATGGTGTCCAGGGCACCACTGGCCTCACCTGCGGCAGCCAAACTACAATACAACGGACCAAAACTATCGCTCACCTTGCGCAAAGCGACGGAAAAACTACTGCCATCGCGCACCAACTGGCGAACTCCGCGAGATACGTCTTTCAACGACCCCAGTTCCTCACGATTTTCCATCGATTTCAGCGCTGGCTCCAACTGAAGCCCCGCGCCTAACATCTCACTAAGCTCCTCAGTAAAAAGAACCACCTCGCCCCGCTTTAACTTCAGCAGTCCCTTGCTGTCTCTGGGAGTTTCTTTGCTCGATGATTTTTTTTCTGAAACTGGCTGTTGCGTCGCCTCTTTCGCGCGACTAGGACGCGTTCCTTTTTCAGACCTCGCAGAACGCCCTCCACCCTCTGTAAGTTTCACGGGCTGAAGTCCTTTTTTTCCAAGCAATCGCAACGCATCTGCTCGGCTCTCGGCCTTCAACTCTCCCGTGCTCACCGAGCCATCGGAAGCTAAAGCTTTGTAGGTAAATGATGCCATCTCGTTTTAAATTTTCCCCTTCAAAAACAAACTAACAAATATCCGAACTCGTCACAGAAATGACCTCTTCTAAAGTTGTATGCCCCGCCAACACCTTCCGCCAACCATACTCCCGCATCGGCACATAGCCATCTTTATAGGCTTGCTCAACGAGTTGTCGGTTATCCACGCCTTTCACAATTAAATTTTGCATTTCCTCCGTGATCAGAACGACTTCGTAAATAGCAAACCGACCGCTAAATCCAGTATTTCGACAACGATCGCAGCCCACAGCATCGTAACACTGCCCCGTGATGTAATCGGGAATTTCCAACTCCTTGCGCTGATACGCCGTCAACTCGTGGGGAGTTTTACAATTAGGACACAGTTTGCGCACCAAACGCTGCGCCAAAAATGCCCGCACCGATGCCGACACCAAAAACGGCTCCACCCCCATATCGGTCAATCGGCTAATCCCGCCCATCGCGTCGTTGGTGTGTAAGGTGCTAAACACAAGGTGACCAGTGAGCGAGGCTCGGATGGCAATTTCGGCAGTTTCCAAATCCCGAATCTCACCAATCATCACAATGTTGGGGTCAGCTCGGAGAATCGACCGCAACCCTGCAGCAAAAGTTAGTCCGATCTCAGATTTTACAGCGATCTGCATCACCCCAGGCAACTTGTTTTCCACGGGGTCCTCAATCGTCACAATCCGCGTATCTGGCGAGTTCACTTCGCTGAGAAATGAATACAAACTCGTCGATTTACCCGATCCCGTAGGGCCTGTGATCAGCACAATCCCGTTGCTCAGCTTCAAAAGTTGTTCGATTTTATCCTGCACAAATGGCTCCATCTGGAGACGTTCGATCGTAAATTTTTCTTGGTTCAGGAGTCGGAGGCTCACGCTCTCACCTTCAACCGTCGGAACCGTCGCAACCCGCACATCAATCGTCCCTCCTTCAAACTGAAGGTTAATTCGTCCATCCTGAGGCAACCGTCGCTCGGCAATATCGAGGTGCGCCATGATTTTTAAACGCGCAATCACAGAGCTTTGCAGTGCTTTGATGTTATCGGGCACAGTCACCTCAACCAACAACCCGTCAATCCGATAACGAATCCGCAAGTTATCGTGTAATGGCTCTACGTGAATATCCGTCGCCTGTTGTTGCAACGCTTCTCGGATGATTTGGTTCACAAACTTCACCACGCTCGCCTCTTCATCCTCGTCGGCATCAATCACGTTGGCCTCATCCGAATTTTCTAAATTATCATAATCTAAATCCCGACCTTCTAGGATCTGCTCAAACGTATCAGCCCCCACGCCATACAGTTTTCTCAACGCCTCATGGATGCGCCGACGCGATGCCATTTTCCAAATAATAGGCAACTCAATCTGCTGAATTGCCGACTGGCGAGCCACCAAATTGAGTGGGTCATACGTCAGCAACGTTAAACTCTCAGCATCCTGCTCACTTGTCCCTCCGTTCAACGCCAAAGGCAACAAACGATGAGCTAAAGCCACTCGCGGACCACACGCCTTTCTCAAAGGCTCCACATTTTCAAATTCGACAGCCTCCGAAACCCACTCCATGCCAATTTCTTCAGCCAGTGATTGCAAATACCGCTCCTCATCAACTTTTCCCGAATCCAAAATATCATCGATTGGAGAACGTTGCTGCTCAGAAGCGCTTTGCACCACTTCGGCAAGAGCTTCCAAATCATCACATCCGCTTTTGCGGGCAGGGGAAATCAGTAATTCAATCATTCGTTGCTCTCAACTATTCACAATAATTCAGAAATAGCAAACATCTGTCTCAAAAACAACTAAGGGTCACGCAATTTTCAAAAATCACGCAACCCTTGTATTTAGGCTCAATTCACAGAACTCAACCTAGCAGAGAGGATTCACCCTCTCCATTTTCTAAATTTACAAAGAAAAACGAACCTCGCCATCAACCAGCGTTTTCCAGCAGGTCATGGTGTCGTCTTTTTCTAAAATAGCGATATCAGCGCAGTAGCCAGGCTCTAATTTGCCAACGCCTTCAAATCCAAGCGATTCAGCTTGGTTCAATGAAGTTGCTTTTACGATCTGATGCAACGGAAGCTCCGTCAAACGAGCAATATTTGCAACGCCTTCGTTAAACTCAAGGATACTTCCAGCCAAAGCACCACCGTCTTTCAGGCGAGCCTGCTTGTCTTTCACGATCACGGGAAGACCTCCAAGTTGCACCTCACCTTCACCAATCCAAGATCCGCACATCGAATCCGTAATCATCAAAAGTTGCTCGATAGGCTTCACTGCAAAGACAAGTTTAAGCATATCTGGGCAAAGGTGAATGGTGTCGCAAATCAACTCGATTTTTAAATCTGAATCAAGCAATCCAGCCCCAACCACCCCAATCTCGCGGTGGTGCAACGGAGTCATGGCATTACCAAAGTGAGTGAGGTGCGTTAAGCCAGCCTCTTTAGCGGCCATAATCTGAGCATACGTCGAAGAGGTGTGAGCGGCAGATGTCGTAATTCCCGCAGCTTTGGCTTCGCGGATACACTCGCAAGCGCCCTCGGTATCTGGAGCGATGGAAACCACAGAAGCTGGAGCAATCTCGTGGATCCGCTTCAACTCTTCAAAGTTAGGCTTACGGACAAACTGTGGGTTTTGCGCCCCTGCGTTTGCTTTATTGATAAATGGCCCCTCAACATGAAGCCCTGGAGTTTTTGCAAACTCTTGGTTTTTCATATACTCAGCGCAGGTTCCTGCAATTTCTTCCAATAAATCTTGAGGTTGCGTCAGTGTAGTAGGCAACCAAGTTGTCACACCCTCACGAAGTTTCGTTTTTGCAATGTGGCGGATGCTTTCTACATCGTTATCGCACACGTCCTTCCCGTTCGCGCCATGGGCATGAATGTCAATAAATCCAGGCATCACGTAGCGATCCCCTGCATCGATTACTTCATCGGCAGCGGGCAAATCAGCACCCTCTTCGTAAAGAGCGACAATTTTACCATTTTCAATTTCAACGGCTCCTCCTTGGATTTCGACATCAGGAGAAATAATATGAGCATTGGTAATTAATGTTTTCATGATATTAGTTAGTTAAAAAATTATTTTTTGACTGGTGGGCCATCTCGATCCAGCAACATGTCTCGGGATTTCCAGACATACCCGCCACCTGAAACTACAGTTAAAATCACAGCCGGCCACAAGGAAAGCGGAAACAGCCAATGCGCAGGTTCTGATAAATACTGCAGTAATTTCACTAGCCAAAAATCTACATGCACCTCTTGAAATGTCAAATGCGTCACCGCTGTAATCACAAAAGTCAGCTGAAACGCTGTTTTCCACTTTCCTAATCGATCCGCAGCAATCACCACTCCTTTTTCCACCGCAATCTGCCGAATCCCCGTCACGAGAAACTCCCGACAAATAATCAACGCCGTCACCCACACGGGACATAGGCCTTTCGCTGACAGGTAAAGAAATCCAGAACAAACCAAAATTTTATCGGCCAAGGGGTCCAGCAGTTTTCCCAGCGAAGTCACCAAATTTAACTTCCGAGCCAAATAACCATCCAAGTAATCTGAAATTGCCCCCAAGCAAAATGCCACCAGCGCAATCGAATAGCCCAGCGTCCCCTCATAAGAGGCCGCCACGCAAAATACCGCCGTTAAAAAAAGACGGACTGTTGTGATGGTATTAGGCAAGTTCATTCTCGAAGACGATGTGTATCTTATTTTTCCATTCTCGCAAGCATATGTTCTTCCGCTAAATCAGCATTTTTCTACAAAGCACCCCAAACTTCTCTAGCAAAACCTCAAAAACCCCTTGAATCCCAAAAATCCTCGCCTATCACATCTCTAGAACTTAACTTCTCTCATCCGATGAACCAACACTCCCAAGACCCCAATTCTTCCACACCCTCTGATTCCCAAAATACGCCTGAGCGCTCGGCTAAAGCTCAAGGAAATTTTTACACAGACCTTGGAGATAAAATAGGACCTGGAATGAACGAACGCATTCAAAAACTCCGCAAACTCAGCGTTGAAACTCCCGCCACACTCTCCATCGAACGGGCCCTCATCGAAACCAACTTCTATAAAGAGAACTACGGCAAATATTCCATACCTGTCCTCCGCGCCATGACCTACATGGAAATTTGCAAAAAACACACCATTTATATTGGCGAAGGAGAAATCATTCTCGGAGAAAGAGGTCCTAGCCCTAAAGCCGTCCCCACTTTTCCCGAACTCACCTGCCACAGCGTGGAAGATTTCTACGTTCTCAACACTCGCGACCAACAACGCTACACCATTTCCGATAAAGATATTGAAACCTACGCACGCGAAGTCATCCCATACTGGGAAGGAAAAACTCAACGCGAACGTATCTTTAATCACGTCCCAGACTCCTGGAAAGCGGCTTACGAAGCCGGATTGTTTACCGAATTCATGGAACAACGTGCGCCTGGACACACCTGCCTCGATGGAAAAATCTATCAAAAAGGCATGCTCGATTTTAAAGCTGAAATCCAAGCGCATCTCGACAGTCTCGATTTCCTTCATGACGACGAAGCAACTGACAAATCCGAGCAACTCAAAGCGATGGCTATCGCTTGTGATGCGGCCATCGTATTTGCAAACCGCCATGCCGACCTCGCAGAGGAGTTGGCAAAATCCGAATCTGACCCAGCCCGAGCCGAAGAATTACTCAACATCGCTGAGGTCTGTCGCCACGTTCCGGCCCATGCACCACGCAATTTCCACGAAGCCGTCCAAATGTATTGGTTTGTTCATCTCGGAACCATCACGGAACTGAACGGATGGGACGCCATGAACCCAGGGCACTTCGACCAACACCTCGCGCCATTTTACGAAAAAGAAATAGCAGAAGGAACGCTCACCCGCGACAAAGCCAAAGAAATTCTCAGTTGCTTCTGGATCAAGGTAAACAACCATCCTGCGCCACCCAAGGTGGGCATCACCGCTCGTGAAAGTGGCACCTATAACGACTTCACCAACATTAACATCGGAGGCATCAAGTCCGATGGCTCTAACGGCGTCAGTGAAGTTTCCTACATCATGCTCGAAATTGTAGAAGAGCTTCATATTCTTCAGCCTGGAAACTCTGTTCACATCAGCACGCAAACCCCTGAAAAATTCCTTAAAGCCGCCTGCAATGTCATCCGACAAGGCCACGGATACCCTTCAGTTTTTAACGCTGACACTTACGTGATGGAAATGCTCCGTCAGGGAAAATCGCTCACCGACGCACGCGAAGGCGGTTGCTCGGGGTGCATCGAGGTCGGAGCGTTTGGCAAAGAAGCCTACGTGCTCACGGGATACCTCAACGTTCCCAAAATCTTTGAAATCACACTCAATAACGGGATCGACCCCTGCACCGGAAAAATGGCAGGTATCGCAACTGGCGACCCGCGCGATTTCACTTCTTACCAAGAACTCTACGACGCATTTCATAAACAACTCAATTACGTCATCGATCTCAAAATGCGCGTTAGCAACTACATCGATAAGATGTTTGCAAAATACGCCCCTGCCCCATTCCTATCCGTCGTTATCGAGGACTGCATCAGCAAAGGGCGCGACTACTACGATCAAGGACCTCGCTACAACACCAATTACATCCAATGCTGCGGTTTAGGCACCGTCACCGACAGCCTAACCACCCTCAAAAAACATGTTTTTGAAGATAAAAAATACAGCATGGACGAAATCCTCAACGCGGTAGCCAACAACTTTGAAGGTCAGGAAATCATGCGCCAAACCATACTTAACCGCACGCCATTCTTTGGAAATGACAATCCGTATGCCGATGACATAGCGCTTAAAATCTACAACGACCTCCTCGAGGCGATCGATGGAAAACCCAACACCAAAGGCGGACAATACCACCTCAACATGCTCTCTACAACCTGCCACATTTACTTTGGCAAAGTCATGGGAGCAACGCCTAACGGACGCCTCGCTGGAAAATCCATCTCAGACGGAACATCTCCGTCTCACGGAGCCGACACCAATGGTCCTGCGGCCGTCATCAAGTCGCTCACCAAACTCGATCACGTCATGTCTGGCGGCACGTTGCTCAACCAACGTTTCCTACCCAGCCTTCTCAAAAAAGACGAAGACATCGCCAAGCTCGCCAAACTCATTCGAAGCTACTTCGCTCTCGGCGGTCACCACATCCAATTTAACATCGTGGACACAGCCACACTCAAAGCCGCCCAAAAATGCCCTGAGGACTACAAAGACCTCCTCGTCCGCATGGCTGGATATAGCGATTATTTCAATGACATGAACGCCGACCTCCAACAAGAAGTCATCGATCGAACCGAAAACGACACCTTTTAGGATTCGTCACCACCACTCCTAATTTTTAATTCCTGATTTTAATGTCTACTGGCGTCATCTTCGATATCAAAAAATTTGCCATCAACGATGGCCCAGGGATACGCACGACCATCTTTTTTAAAGGGTGCCCGCTTTCCTGCGCTTGGTGTCACAACCCCGAAAGCGTCTCGCTCACCCCTCAAAAAATGTTTAACCACAGCAAGTGCATTGCTTCCGATGGTTGCACCGAGTGCGTGGATGCTTGTCCATCCGACGCGCTCATCATTAAAAATGGGAGACTCGCCACCGGTCCTGGCAAATGCATTATGTGTGGTTCCTGCGCCGACGCCTGCCCCACACTCGCTATCGAGATAGTTGGCAAAAAGATGACCGTGGACGAGATCATGAAAGAACTCGAAAAAGACCGCGTGTTTTTCGACGAATCTGGCGGAGGCGTCACGTTCTCTGGAGGCGAAGCTCTTTCTCAACCCGAATTTCTTATTGAAATGCTCGATGCGTGCGGAAAGGCCGAAATCCACCGCACGCTCGACACCACAGGCCTAGCCCCCACAAAAAAACTACTCGAAATAGCTCAACGCGTAGACCTCTTTCTCTACGATCTTAAAATAATGGATCCCGAAAAACACCGCAAATACTGCGGTGTCGACAACGCGCTCATCCTCAAAAACCTCCGAGCGCTTGCGGAAAGTGGAGCGTCAATCAACATCCGTATTCCTTTCATCAAAGGCGTTAATAGTGATGACGCCAATATTAAAGCCACTGCCGAATTCATCGCAACACTCCCAGGAGCCACCACCCGCCCAATCTGGGTAAACCTCCTCCCATTTCACAACATCGCCGCAAAAAAATATGAACGGCTTGGAGAAACTTGCGATCTCTCTGGCATGGAAGAGCCCAGCAAAGAAGAACTCAATCACGCCGTCGAGCTTTTCAAACAATACAACGTTCGTGCTCGCATTGGAGGATAAGTGATTTTTAACTGCACTCAGCAACGCGCCCCCTCCACTAAGGGCACAACAATTCCCATTCAAACAAAGTCCGCGGATAAAATGAAACAGAGCAATACTTGCGTTCTGTTAAAACCTGTGCTACTTACTCCGCGTCATGCCAGTAGCAACACCCAAACAATACGCCGCTATGCTCGACGCTGCCCAAAAAGGCGGCTACGCATACCCTGCCATTAATATCACGTCCCTCACCTCCATCAGCGGAGCACTTAAAGCATTTGCTGAAGCTGGATCCGATGGAATCATCCAAGTCTCTACCGGTGGTGGTAGCTTTGCCTCCGGCACAGCCGTAGCTGACGAAGCATTTGGAGCCATCGTGCTCGCCGAAGCCACTCACCTTCTTGCTGAAAAATACGACATTCTCGTAGGTCTTCACACCGACCACTGTCATCCACAGAAAGTTGACAGTTTCCTCAAGCCTCTTCTCGAAGCTTCCCGCAAGCGTATCGCTGAAGGAAAAGGACCACTTTTCAACTCTCACATGTTTGATGGATCCGTCATCGATCTCGACGAAAACCTCGAGATTTCTAAAGGACTCCTCAAAGAATGTGCCGAGCTCGACATCATCCTCGAAATCGAAGCAGGTTGTGTCGGCGGAGAAGAAGACGGACACGACACCTCCGGTCTTCCAGCTGAAAAACTTTACACTTCCACCGAAGACATGGTGCAAGTTTACGAAACTCTCAACGGCATCGGCCGTTTCATGTTCGCAGCTACGTTCGGCAACGTCCACGGCGCTTACAAGCCAGGCTCAGTGAAGCTCAAGCCAACCATCCTTCGCGATGGACAGAACGCTGTCATCGAGAAATATGGTCAAGATGCTGAAATGGACCTCGTTTTCCACGGTGGATCCGGTTCTGAGCTCGAAGATATCCGCGAGACCCTCAACTACGGAGTCGTGAAGATGAACATCGACACCGACACCCAATACGCATTCACTCGCCCAATCGTTACCCATATGTGCGAAAACATTGAAGGCGTGCTCAAAATCGACGGCGAAGTCGGAAACAAAAAAGTTTACGACCCACGCACCTACCTCAAAAAAGGTGAGCAAGGTCTCTGCGACCGTCTCAAAGTAGCATGTGACGACCTCCTCTCCACTGGAAAGTCCATCTACGGCACAGTTTAATTAACTTATTCCTTATTTTTAAAGCGGCGGCTTGGAACATCTCCAAGTCGCCGTTTTTTTTACCCTCTTTTTCTTCCGTCCGCCATCTTGAGTCTTGATTCTCCACTCGAATCCCTTATTTCTACCGCCACATGGCAACCCAAAAACAAGACAACCCACTCGCCAATATCATGTGGAACGTGCTGATTCCTATCGTAGCACTCAGCTTCCTCGGCAAAGACGGCAGTAAATTCTACCAAGTAGGCCCCGTCATAGGGATGTGCCTCGCCGTATCCCTTCCAGTCATCTACGGCACCCTGCACCTCATCAAAACCAAAAAGCCCAATTTTTTTTCTATTCTTGGCGTTGTCAGCATTCTCCTAACTGGAGGGATCGCCATCATGGCTTACCGCGCCAATGGCACAGTCGATGAAAGCGCTCCATTCTGGTTTGCCCTTAAAGAAGGAGCCATTCCTTTTGTTTTTGGCGTTACCATTCTCATTTCCCATTGGACAAAAACCCCGCTTCTTCGCGTCTTTCTCTACAACCCAGATTTCTTTAACATTCCAGTCATCGAAAAACGGATCAAAGAAAATAACGCAACCGAAGACTACAAAAAACTCCTCTTATCTGGCACGCTCCTTCTCGCTGGATCGTTCTTCATCAGCATGGTCATGAACTACTTTTTGGCCATCCATTTCCTCCATAATGCCACCGGATCTCAGGAATCCTTCAATGATGGAGTCGCCAAACTCACAGGTTGGGGATTCGCCGTCATTGGGCTTCCTATGATGCTCATTCTCATGGCCACCATGTGGCACTTTGTATCCAAGCTCAAAACCCTCACTGGCATGGATAACGAAGAAATTCTCCTAACGAGATAATTTTCGCTAAAGCACACTTGCCAGTGCGTCGTATGGACGTTTTACAAGCGCTCTAAACGCTTCCGTAATTAACCTCCTTCAGCATCAATCCTCCAGGAGGCGCACAGTAAGGTGCGCGTTTCAAGGTCGCCTCCGTTTCTTGATCGAGCAATCCCGCTAACTCATCCACGCTCAGTCTCCCCTGAGCGACATACACAGCAGACCCAGTGAGCATCCGCGCCATTTTATACAAAAAACCATTGCCCGTGTAAGTGATTCGATATCCTGAATCCGTAGCATCCAACTCACAACAACTCAGACATCTCACATAAGAGGTCTCTGAGGTTTCATTCCCCCTTTTAGCCGCAAAAGCTCGAAAATCATGTTCACCCGATAAGGCGACTAACGCCTGCTCTAAGCCAACCAAATCAAGCTGTCGAGGAAGATGCCACGCCAACCCAGCCATGAGAGGTGGAAGCACAGGAAGAAGGCACAAATCGTAAGTGTATGTTTTTGTTTTTGCCGAAAACCGAGCATGAAAATCATGCTCCACCTCCTCGCACTCCATCACCCGAATAGTAGCTGGCAACTTACTGTTCACAGCTGGCACCCAGTTGTAGGGATTCATCCGAATTTCCTCAGGCGCATCAAAATGAGCCACCTGACCGACAGCGTGCACTCCTGTATCTGTCCGCCCCGACCCCTGGATTCTTATTTCTTGCTTCGCTACATCTGACAATGCCCGCTGGATCAAATCCTGCACAGTATTCCCGCTGGGCTGAGTCGCCCACCCTTCATAAGGTCGACCGTCATAAGCTATCGTAAGTTTCAATCGCACAAGGCAAACTTACGCAATCCTACTCAAAAAAACAACGCAATCCTTTTACTGTCCCCGACCAAAAACTACCATATAGAGCGTCTTAACCACAATAATGACATCCAGAACCGGAGAATATCTTCGAATATAAAACAGATCGTAATTAAATTTTTCGATCGTGTCCTCATCGTTCTGACCGTAGGAATAATTCACTTGAGCCCAACCAGTGATACCAGGAGTCACTGCATGGCGAAAATGGTAGTAAGGGATTTTTTTCTCATAACTTTTCACCAAATCAATCCACTCCGCACGAGGACCAATAATACTCAAATCCCCCTTCAAAACATTCCAGAACTGAGGCAACTCATCAATTCGACTCTTCCGCAAAAACTTACCAATCG
>CAZOWD010000022.1:0-2305 GCA_964583225.1 uncultured Verrucomicrobiales bacterium
GGATCTCGCAATCCTTCCACTTTAACAGCATAAACAACAAACCCAAAAAACAACGAAGTCAGAGCTAACGCCAACATCTTCCCGCCATAATAACGCCGAGCACCACGCCACCGAAAGACAAGACCCACTCCCCGATCTCGTAGTAACTTTCTTTTTCGTGAAAAAAACATCTGCTTTGGCGTTCCTCGTTATTTTAAAATTTCACCTAATGCCCTCCAGCGGGACGGCCCAACAAGCCACAATTCAGCCCCATTTTCAAAATACGATTAATCACCTCCTTCTCAAAACCGCTAGGCACGCTTACATCTGAGCGAATAACTGCAGTCGTTAATGCGCCTCCCTCAGCTTTTTGAACAGCTTCAATTTCGGCCTCCAAATTTTCCAAAGACACTTGCTTTTTATTCACCCAAATCGGTCGATTTTCACCCACCCCCAAAGTAATCACCACAGGATTATCCATCTGCTGGTAACGCCATGGAGACTCGTGAACCGTCACCTCTAATCCAGCCTGACGTACAAAAGACGAGCCCAGCAACGGAAACATCAACACCAACGCCAACAAATCTAAACCTGGTAAGAAATGAACAAATCCAGGTGTTGACGGCAATGTAAGCTCCAATTTCATAAAAAATACTCAGCTATACTACTCATTCGTGGCCTTCTCAGAAATAGATAAATCTTGCGAATCAACACCAGCCTCTCTCTGCTCGCGGGCATCACAAACGATATTAACCATTTCAATTCCAGTCCGCTCTATCCGATGCACCATCCGCTTCACGCGACCATAAAAAAACAAATAAAACAAATACGCAGGTATCGCAATAGCCAAGCCCAAACCGCTGGTCACCAAAGCCTGATACACCCCTTGAGACATCTCCGACGCAGCTGAAATCCCCTTATCCTCACTCATTTTCATGAATGTCATCAGCAAACCGCTAATCGTCCCCAAAATTCCAACCAGCGGAGAAATCAGAGCAATCCCATACAATGCTCGCAAATTA
The DNA here is from genome assembly GCA_964583225.1 of uncultured Verrucomicrobiales bacterium. Taxonomy (GTDB): domain Bacteria; phylum Verrucomicrobiota; class Verrucomicrobiia; order Verrucomicrobiales; family Akkermansiaceae; genus Oceaniferula. The sequence continues at coordinate 1,002 of CAZOWD010000022.1, forward strand.
CGCTCCATTCGAGGAACTTCCAACTGGCCTGCCTCCTGCGCAACATCTCTCAAATCACGACGAGGAAGATCTTTCCGCATCAACACAGCGTGGGCCACACGAGCCGCTGGACCAGGAGCCCGCCCCGCTTCATGCAAAGCCTCGGCAAACGCTCCATTTCTTACGTGATTCGCCAAACCTAAAAGCAAATCACCCACGTTAATCTTTACTTTTTGAAAAAAGAAAATCCTCTCTAACACCAAAAACATACAGGCAAAAGCCAACACGGCCAAAACCCAAACAAACGCTCCTCCTTGTTCTACCAATTGTAACATCGCGCCAAAAGGTAAACCGAGAGGAGAAAAATGCCAAACTCCAAATTTGAAATTTGGCTTCCATCAAACTCAAACCTTACGGACGAGGCGTATTAATTGTCTTGGTGTAATGGTATGTGTATTTATCCTGCTGCTTTCTCCAAACATTTTTGGAAACGTGCTTCATCACAGACAAACCGTTATCCGTAATCACTGAAATACTAATTTCAACACCGATAAGACTACCATTTGCAATATTGGTAGATCCTGGTCCAACAGCTTGAATACCATCCCCCTTCAAACGAAACTCACTATAAGCGCTAGGGCTTAAAGTGACACGTTCAATTCGAGTCGTTGCTGGAGTCGTTGAGTTATCGGAGTATTCGACTAAAAAGGTCACCGTAAACTCATAAACGTTTTCAACTAAAAAGTTATTCGCCTGACAATCTCTAGCACCGTAAGACGAATAGGCCGTTTTTAAATTATCTTTTGCGAGTAAATTATTAAAAGTTTCATCAGGATTCACCAACTGACGGTAAAGAGAAAATGTGGCAAACTTGTCACTCCCATTATCTAAAATTTGATCTTTAAACTTCAACCTATAACCAACCGTTGAAATATCCCCTCCACGATCACGAATTCCTCCAATATCTCCATTATAGCGATCCGTAGCTCCCGTAAAAAAGATTAACTGACCCGCATTAGCAGCCTCATATTCTCGGCCTGTTGCATTATCAACCTCAGCATAAAGCCACTCATAAGTATTGCCATCACGCTTCGCCATCAATCCCTCAAAGTCCTTAGCTAAAGTCTCAACGGCTTCTTTCGCCTGACGAGATGCCCGCACTTCATTGCGACTATTCTTATAAGTATCCATCGAGATCCCCGTCATATAAACAAGCACACCAAGCAAAATCACGGTGATCGCCATCGCAACAAGAAGCTCAACAAGAGTAAAACCAGACTGAAGTCGTTTCGTTTTCATGATCATTAAATTGAATAAATAGGAAG
>CAZOWD010000022.1:2405-16582 GCA_964583225.1 uncultured Verrucomicrobiales bacterium
TAGGAAGAAGGGTCAATTAACGGCGAATCGCCATATTACGTGTAAAAATAGGTTTTCCTAAAGCTCGAGGAGTCCCATCTGAATCAACATTATTCAGAGGCACAGTCTTCACATACTGATACAAACTACTCTTCAACACATAATAACGCGACCGAAACGCAATCACCGCTTCTGGATAATTTTCATAAGTTTTTACTGCATTGGAACCGTGAGGATCCAAAATCTCATCGGGCTTCTTCGATTCAACAAGCTCGCCGTTGGCATCATAAATCAACTGAGTCATTCTTACGACAAACACACGCCCATCCACGATACCAGGAACTAATTCCGCTCTAACTTCAGCATCACTATCCCTCAAACGACGCACAACGGACTGCAACACAAAATCTACACCAGGAATTGATTCAGAAGCCTTATTGGTAGAAATAGGATTCAATGTTCCAGAACCATCTGTTCGAGGAGAAGAAGGATCCCCTTTATACTGATAAATCAGCACCAAATCATCATTTGAAGTACCATTTGAGTCTTTGATCCAATTAAAACCTTTTTCGAAAGCTGTTCTGTATTTACCAGGTTCCGCAGCAGTCCCCGAGGATTGTTCATTTTGCCTCAACACGCTCATCTCATACTCAAGCGTCGAAGCTAAACGGCTCGCTTCTTTGGCTGAAATTGATTTTCTAACCCCCTTCACAGCAGGACCAAAAGCAGCAAGAAACGCCGTGATCATAATTGTGATAATACCCATGGCAATCACTGTTTCGACCAGCGTAAAACCACAACGAGCCCGAGATACTTTTGTTGATGATAAGTAAGATTTCATAATGATTCTATAAAAAATTAAAGTTCTAAATCAGATTGATCGGCGTCCTCATCCTCAGATTGATCCGAGTTTTTATCCGAATCCTTAATCCCAGATGGGCCGTTATAGCGGATTTGATCAGGGTGACGGAATACCGAAGTTCTCCCAGTTCTCCAAATAACAAACCCTCCGACATTTTTCCCTTTAATAATTGGCTCTTTTTTTCCTGGAGGCAATGACCCCGAAACAATAACAAAGGCAGGAACTCGACTACCAGAAGGGTCTGGTTTAGGATTGTTAATTAAACCTTCGGAATTAAATTCATAAAAATAACAAGTCGACGAACTATTTCCTGGCAAGGTAATCGTCATTTTAGGAGGCAAAGGAACTCCAGCCCTTTTAGATAATTTCTCCGAATAATAAACCCCTTTTGGCAAAAGACTCCCTTTAGAAGCAACGACCCAACCTCCCGAAGGATTTCCATCATCATCAACATCCTCGTAAGCAATTGCCATATAACGAAGATAACGATCGCGGTGATACTCATCACCGGGTTCATTCTTGGCATGCACAAGCACTCTAACCTTCGTTCCCTTACTTATTGCCATCGTTCGAGCTTCAGCAAAAAGAGCTTCAGCAATAGGAACACCTGCGCTCACGCCCGATGACTTTGCCATATTCTTCAACCCCATCGCGCCAACCGTAAGAAGAACGGTAATCAGCGTAATCACTACAAGCAACTCAATCAAAGTGAAGGCTGGAGCTACAGCCGAATAACCGAATCGAAAGCGATAATTTTTAGAAAAAGGCGCGTGATGTTTCATGGTTGAAGGCTAAGTTACGGAATTTAGCTCACGATGGAAGCTTCATTTTCAAAAAAACACAGCTTTCATTAAACGACTATTCAAAACACAGAAAGCTTCAGATACACTTTAACGTTTTTCTTCTAATCTATATCAATCACTGAATCCTTCGCCGATTTCTTTTGCGATTTCCCGAAAAATCGGGTGATATCATACCCAAAATAACGCATACACGCTACAAGCACCGCCATAGCAGTCGCCTCATCTAAATTTCCAAAAAACGGGATATTATCGGGAATAATTTCAACAAACCCCGCCGTTGGATTCAACAAATACAAGGCTGAAAACACGGCAATCACCGCCACAAAAAAACTCTTCATGACTAGAGACTACCCCCATTTTACTAAATTTCAAACCATTCTCCACACATAGCGCGCCCTACGCTCGCAAAGCCGCTTGCCATCTCCGACCTCTTTAGCCATGCTGGCTTTGCGCTCAGTTTATTTTTTCTGAACATTTTTATGAATATTTTCCGTTACTTCTCGTCCAACTGGACAAAGGGAGTTCTCTACGCTCCCGAATCAGCCAATCCTCTCCTCGGAGGGGGGGCTTCCGAGCGCACCCCAACACCCCAGAAAACCACAAAAAAACAAAGTAACCTCGAAGATGCAGAACTCGTCAAAAAAGCTCAATCTGGCGATATGCAAGCCTTCGATCAACTCATCACCAAACACCGAGCCAAAATCTACGCAATGATACTTAAAATGGTCAAAAATGACGCCGACGCCTGGGATCTCTCCCAAGACGCCTTCGTCAAAGCGTGGCATGCCTTACCTAAGTTTGAGGCACGCGCGCAATTTTCGACCTGGCTTTTTCGCATAAGTCACAATGTTGTGTATGATTGGATGCGCAAACGACGTATTCTAAGTGAGGGGGAACTCAACGATGAGATTTTCGACTCGGATCGCATCGACCCCAACGCCCGAACCTCCCCACAACAACACGCCCGCCCCGACGAAGCAATGGTTCAAGCCGAACGCCGCCAACAAATCAATGACGCCATCGCCAAACTCTCTCCCAACCATCGCGAAGTGATCTTACTGCGCGAAGTGCAAGGGCTCGACTACAAAGAAATCGCCGAAGCTACAGGAGCCACCATGGGCACCATCATGAGTCGACTCCACCATGCACGCAAAAAACTTCAATCTCACCTACCACAATTCAACCCAAACCATTCATCATCATGAAAACAAAATTAGATGAACCAAACGACATTCTCCTCACCCGTTGGATGGATGGGGAACTTGATGGAAAAGACCTCGCACGCGTCGAGGCTTGGGTCGCTGAACACCCAGAACTTCTCGCCGAACGCAATGCCGTGCAAGCGATGACCGCAAGCCTCAAAGAAAACATTCCCGCCAGCGAGGAACCTCCCTATCCTGATTTTTTCAACCACCGCATTCTCAGAACCATTGAAGAAGAACGATTAACAGCCATAGAACCAACTAAAGAAACTCCACAAAAAAACACCCGCAACCTCTGGCAATGGCTTTCCCTACCCATCGCAGCGGCAGCAATGGCAGTTTGTTTTTATTGGGGAGCTCAAACAGCCACTCCGCCCACCACCCAAACAGCCACCCTCGCCCAAAACTCTCAAAATACTTCAACTGAGGATTCTTCGCTCCATTTAGCATCGACAGTTTACACCCCAGACAGTCATGTGCAGGCTGACATCTTTGAATCTGACAAGGCTCACGCTACGGTCATCGTCCTTACAGGCCTCCAAGACATCCCCGCGGACATGGAAATAACGGGAGAAACTATCCGAAAAAATCCCAACGGAGTGATGGTGAACACAGACCACACCAACTACACCTACTAATCAGATCTTCATCATGATTCGTCCACTTACCAGCATTCTCTTTTTTTGCCTAACCTTCTCTTTGGCTCACGCTAAAGACTTGGGCAAAGAAACCATTGGTAAAATCAGAGCCACACTTTATCTCGCCACAAACACCGATCCCCAAACACTGGGAAAAAATGCTAAAAATTGGCAACGTGTTGACCCCACCACCACTCAGCGTTTTCAACACATTCCCACGATGCGTTTTGAACATTACCGAAAACTTGGCGAAGACACTCAGCCAGTTTTCAGAAGTTACGAAAACTGGCTCACTCCACTCAAACCCTCTGAAACCATCCTGCTGAGCTTTGAATCCCGAGGCTTCAATCAACAAAAAGCTCTCATTCTCGACCTTGAGCTGTGGCAAAACCACCGCAAAATCATGAAAAGCGCTCCTCGCATCAAAAAAGGGATCCCCCTCCTCATTTTGGGTCCCAAATGGAGAAAAGGCACGCTCATCATCGCCGTAGAACTCATTGAAATATCTCCCAATCAATAACGCGTCATCGTTCTCATGAGATTTCTAAAAGCACTCATTATTCCCGCATTACTCATCTTTACTTGCGCCCTAGCCTCAGCTGAAAACGGGTTTTCATTTCAAAGCAAACGCGTTGCCGTCACAGTCAAGCCCAATGCTAAAACTGTCGTCATCCCCTTCTATTTTGAAAATAAAACCAATCGCACATTAACCATTTCCCGCTACGACTCCGCCTGCTCGTGCATTAGCGCTCGAGTGGCTGAACCGCGAGGAAAAATGGTCTACAAACCAGGCGAAAAAGGAAAAATTGAAGTCAAATTTGAACTTGGAAGCTTCAGCGGACAACAAGAAAAAACACTTCTTCTTTGGACCACCGATGACCCGAAAGATAAACCGTCCGCGATCCTCACATCCGCCATCACTATCCCCGTCCTTTTTGAAATAAAACCAAAAACACTTTTTTGGGAGCAAAATGGAGACGGCAAAGCCAAAACCATCAAGATCACAGTTCACAACGACACCCCCATTCACATCGTCAGCCATTTTGGAACCAACAAAGATTTCCCCTACCAAATCAAAACCATTCGCGATGGTTGGGAATACGAACTAATCGTCACTCCCACCCAAGTCTCCTCTCCCGGCATGGGAATGATTAAAATCAATACCGATTCTCCCATTTCCCGCTATAAACGCCAACAGGCCTTCGTAGCCGTTAGTCGCGCATCCGACCACTCAAAATCAGAGTAAACAAGCCAGCCCAACTCATTCTCGTTCATGTATCATCAACTCGAAGCCACACTCCACGACCTTTTTTGGAATGCCGAAGGCCCTTCTGCCGAACTCCCACTTCTGGAAAGATTTCTCAACACTTACCCCGGCACCGCTCTGGAGTTAGGTTGTGGATCTGGACGACTCCTCCTTCCGCTAAAACGGGAAGGATTTTTAATTGAGGGGCTCGACAACTCACAAGAAATGCTCGGCATCTGCCGCAATCAACCCGATGGCGAAGAGCTTGTTCTCCACCAAGCGGACATGACTCAGTTTGATACAGGTGCAAAATATGGATCAATCACGATCCCCGCATTTTCACTCCAGCTCATCCCGATCGAAAAAGTCCCCGATGTTTTAGAATCCATCGCTCGCCACCTCCATCCAGGCGGAGGGCTCTACCTCACTACATTTATCCCTTGGGCTGAAATCACTGGCGAACTCGAGGACAATACATGGTTTCTCGATCAAGAAACTCCGATGCCCGATGGAAACATCGCCCGTTGCCACACCCGTTTTCTCATCAAACGTCTCAGTCAACAACTCTCTCGCGAGCACCGTTACGAAATTGTATCCCCAAAAGGCAAAGTGCTAGAATCCAGCACCAGCACGCATAACCTCACATGGTTCTGGCCCCGCGAACTCACAATGATCCTTCATCATGCTGGATTTGAAACCAAGCAGATCATCAGCGACTTCGATGCCGATGCCCCGTTTGACGACGACGGACAAATTCTCACCATCCTCGCCACCTACGGCGAAGAGCCATTGGACGAAATATAAAATACTTCCAATCACCCCACATACTCCGCCCAAGAACTGGTCGTTTCCCAGACTCGAACTTTGTAAAGCCTCACCTCGTCCCGCACAGGGTATTCGGGGTCAGGGGTGGCGATAAACCGCTTCAATGCGCTATTGGTGTGCTCAAAAATAGTGCGAGCCATGACCTCGGTTGTGGGATCCTGACCATCAAATCCAATAATCCGATCACCGTAAGTCTTCTTAAAAAATGCAAACTGAGGGTCGTTTGTATTCATACAAAGTGCGTGGTCATACTCCTCGAGAAAATCACCGATCATCCGCTTGATCAGCTTAAAATCAAAAATCATTTCTCGGTGGTCTAAAGTATCCGCCTCAAACACAAGTTCTATTTTGCGAGTATGCCCGTGAGGAAACCGGCACTTATCTGGGTGTTTGGAAAGAATGTGTCCATTTTCCACCTCGATCATTTTGCAAATTCGGTAAGCCATAACATTTCAGCGCCTCATGCGCCCAATCACCATGCCCCAATCTGCCTACTCATCAACCCATTTTCTCAACTTCAGCAAAAAGAAAATCACACCCATCGGTCCAACACTCCGGGCAAAACCCCACGCCAAGCAAGCGCCTTCACAGCAGGAATCACAGATTCTTCCTCACTAACTCGAGGGAATATCCGTTTTTTTTCCAACACGACACATGCCAATTCCGCAGCTTGTTTATCGGTCTGCACGGCAACAATCTGCACCATGGTCGCAGCAGCCAACGATGCCATCACAACGCCCAATCCCCAAACAAAAGGCATCTTCGCAACCGCTAATGCAAACACCACAACCAACGTCGTAAATATCGGAAAAACATGGCCAAAACGAATCGCCCACCGCCTACGGGCAATCGCTTGCGGGTCTCGTAACGACAACAAATAAAGCCCAACCCTCAACGCGGCTAGCCCATGAGCGTATGCGCTGTGGTTGTCTATGGTCTCTTTGGGCAAACGGAGATACGTCTCCCCGACCACATCAGCGCCAGCCCACCCTCGCGAATTTTGTTTCACTTCCTGCACATCCACTTGATCGTGCCCCATGACATCCAACATCTTCCGAGTCATCTTCCCAGCCACCCCAACAAGTTTTTCTTTTTCAGCTTTTTTTATTCCCCGATCCGCATTCAGCTTCCGCAAAATAATAGCGGTCAGCAAACAGAGCAACGAAGTGATCATTAAAAGTCGGCGCATTTTTTTACTATTAAAATTTATCGATTAGCCTTGGGCAACGGGGCTGTTTGAAACCGTTGAAGCTGCTTATTGAGCTCATAATAATTCGACAAAACCTGCGCCTCACTTCGCGGGTTTCCTTGGGCATGAGAAAAACTTAACTCAATCGCTTTTTTCGACCACTCCACAGCTTTTTGACGATCCCCTCGAGCAAAATAAACCTCAGCCATGGTGTCGAAATACGCACTTTGATACGGTCTTAGCTTAATCGCCGTTTGAGCATGAACCAACGCCCCATCTAACTTCCGAAGTGCGCGTGCTGCCAGCCAAGCCGTCGTATTATGCGTGTTATGCGCTCGCGGAAACCGCTTACACGCAGCCTCCAAGTGCTGGTAACCATCCTCAAACCACTGATCATATCTTTTCCCCACATTAACCGTTCTCAAAGCAGGAAAAAAATCATCGGCTAACGAGCCAGCTCCAGGATTCAGTTTTCGACAAAAATCCAAAATCTCAATCCCCTGTTTTTTTCGTCCCTCTTTTAAATCGTTCATCCCCCTATAAAAATCAGCCTGAAACCGAACACCTAACAAACTGAGAATACTACCTGTACTTCGCCCTTGCATGGTAAGTCGGGAAAGAGCTTCAGCTAGGGCAGCTCCACCTTTCCAAGTTTGAGGACCGAGCCTAGGATTCAGTGAATTAATCAATAGCAACACTTGATTAAAGGCCTCGCTTTCGGGATCGACCATCATCAGAGATTTTTTTAACAAATCAAAAGCCTCCTCGGAATAACCCGCCTCCGAAAGTTGCACGCCCATCGATGCGATCGTCAACGCATCCCCCATGCTTAATAACAAAGCCCGATCCAACATCTCCTGAGCCCGTTTTTCTTTTCCTAATTTCCGCAAACAAATCGACCATTTTAACAGATTAAAATAATCGCCTGGCGTCTCCTTTGCCAACTCCGCATAAATTGGCTCAACTTTTTTCCATCGCTGAAGAGCCGTATCTAAAAATAACTTCGTCCGCTTCCATCGTCCCTTAGGATCTTTCTTCGCAAACTCATCTACCATTTTCGATGCTTTGACGATTTCATGGCGCTTAATCGCAAAAGCAAACACAGATTCTTGACGCAATTTCTGCTCTGCGGGTAACTTTCCCGCCACGCCATCGAGTAACGCCTGATTGATTGCATCCGTCTCTTTTTTCGGATCTGGCAGCATCCCTGCGAGCAAAGCGATTTGGTGCAAAGACTTCACCGCATCTTGCTTATTCATCTTCAACAATGCAGCCCAAATGTGTTTCACAGCTCGCCCCGAATCCAATAGATTATAAACCCCCAACTCAATTTCACCGTCCTCATTGCCCCTTTTCTCTAAAAAATAAACCGCTTGAGCAGACAACCCGTAAAGCGGCATTTTTCCAATCAAATCAAACCAAGAATCCGAGCCATCTTTTTCGAGCGCCGACATCAGAGGGGTCAAAACAGCGACTACGTGCTCGTCCTCTCCGTGAGTCAGAAGAAATCCAGCCACCATGAGCAAGCGATCATAGAGGTCTTCTTTCTCTTCCGACAACACCCGCTCTGTAAAAGTTTTCACCCACTCCGCATAAGGAGGTTTTGCATCGGCAGGGATATCAAACATCTTCAACGCCAACTCTGGAGATTCCGTGCTATCATAATAATCAAAGGCCGCTTCCACATCGTAGCGCTCCAGCAAACGTAACGCTTCTTTAGGATACCCGTTTGCGGATAAACCTGAGATCACACGAGATGCCGAATCTTCGTCCTGAGCCAACTCCACAAGATCATTCACCAATGATTTTGCTTTTGTAAAATCTCCATCCAACCGCGCCATCTGAATTTCATAATCAAGGCTCAGTATTTCGTCTTGCAAAGATTTTTCAGAAATCTCTTTCAGCCAAGGTCTAGAGTCACCTCCTAAAATTTGAAACGCCGCGAGAAGCTTGCGCTGATTCAGCTTTTTGGCATCGCGAATTGCGCCCTCCAAATCTCCGCTCACTCGGTGAAGAGCCAAGCTCCACTTCACCCCCAAATCACCGTCCATCGTAGCGGCTTTCGCAAGTTCCCGCTTTAAATCACCATGGCAAAGAACAAACCATGCGCGAATAATCAACGCTTGATCACTTTCCCCACCAAGCCGCAAAACTTCATTAAGCAACTTAACATCGCCCGCCAACAATGCTTCTTGCGCCGCACGCTTCACGGTAGCTTGCACCAATGCATTTATTTTCAACAGCACCTTGGGGTCTTTTTCCATACTCGCCAAATGAAGCACCTGCCTCCACTGCTTGCGCTGGGTTAGCTTTTTTAAAATCTTCAATTTAGCGTCCGCCCCACCAGCAAAGTAATGCAACACCATGGATTTTACATCTTCAGGGCTATCGTAAAGCACTCCGGCAGAAATATACAAAAGAAGCTCGGCAGCCCGATCCACCATTTCAGGATCAGAACTTTGAGTCGCCTTTTTTAAAGCTGGAATCACTTCCTCGCCCCGACGCCACAAATCATGAGTGGCTTGTTGCCTTACCGAAAAAGAATCATCACCCAGCGCCTCAATAAGTAGAGGAATAGGCACAACTTCATCCTCCATTTTCACACTGGCAGAGGCATCCTCCCCCGCGCCAGATTCCTCCACAGCATTTAAGGGAAATAAAAAACACGACATCCACAAAGCCACAGAAAAAAATACCCAAGCTTGGTTTCTATTTATCTTTTTCTTCATATCGCGCTTCCCGAGCCTACGAATCAGGCTTTATTTAACATTCAATGCTCCTTCAAAAACTCCATCAATTTACTTTTTTCAACCACTTCACAACATCACTGAAAATTTTCTCGCGCTCATGGTCATACATTAAAAGATGATAAGAGCTTGGGTAAAACAACAATTTGTTTTTCTCGCTTGCAGGAAAATGCGCAAACCACTTCTTCACGCTAGCATCCGACGTGAAAATATCTTTTCCTCCATGGAGAACAAGCACTGGGCAATCAACACGCTCGGCCTCGTCGGGTAAAGCCTCAGACATTTGGCTCAAAGCAAGCAAAAGCCGTAACGTATATCGTTTGATATACCATGGATTTTTAGCAACTTGCTGATAATGAATCCCGTCTTGCGTCACCATGGGATGCTCTTCTTGAGCCAGCGACTCCAAAGAAATTTTCAACTTGGGCAAAAGTGCTGCCAACGCGCGAACCGCCGCATATTTCCACCCCGGCACCTTTGATACCACATCAACGATCGGAGATGAAATCACTAACGCATCAGGTTTACGCGCCCCGTGCGGTGGGCGGTTATACGCGTGAATCACAATCAACGACCCCATACTTTCGCCAAACCACACAATTTTAGCATTAGGATAAAGTTTCCTCACCAATTCTGTAAACGTGTAAAGATCGCGATACCAGTCCTCCACATGAATCACATCGCCTCGACGACTCTTATCAAGATCCATCCCCTGCCCCCTCGTTTCTGGAGCATAGACTACGGTATCTGGGCTCACTTTCAAAAAATACTCACCCAAATTGGCGTAATCTCCGGCGTGTCCAGAAATCCCATGAACCCCAATAATAACCTTCTTCACCGAATGGTTTTTATGGGTCCATTTTTCATACCCAAAAGAATCCCCATCAAAAGAGGTGTAATCTTTTTTGGCAAGAGTCGGCAAGATGGGAGGAGAAGCATTCACATTAGTTTGAGTAGCACATGAAACTGTCAGCACCGTCATCAACATAAGAAGAAAAAACGGCACACCAAAAGACATTAAAAGTTGTCGTTTAACATAAAAAAACAGCATCGGAGTCAGCAAAATATGACGCCTCTCCACCCCATTGGCAAGCCCCCATCACGAAACTGACCTAAAGCATTTAGATCTACGCTTGATTTTACGCTGTATTCGTGGTTCTTTCGTCTCGTGTTACAAATTGTCTTTAACGAAATCAGCGCCGCCGAAATTTCTCGGATGGACACGCTCGAGCAACTCGAACTCCTCGACGCATTCAAAGTGACCGAGGCGGATCTTACCAATCTCGACGATGACCGCTTTGGACAAATCCACCGCGACGGCAAAACGCTTTACAGGTTCCGCACCAATGACTGCCGCATTTACTTTGAAGTGGTAGACGACGCCGTAATCGTCCACCGCGTCCTTCACAAAAACTCGTTCTCCGATTTTCTATTTCGCTCGCAAATGCCACTTTCTGAAGATGAAGAACTCGCCAATTCCAAACATTTCTGGAACCTCATTGATGAGGGGCGAAACGCTCGAAAAATGTAACTCCGTCATTTTGACTCAAAGATCATTTTTTAACATTTTCGATCTTCCCTTCTCTAAAAAGTCTTGATAGATTGTCTACTATCATGACAAAGAAAATATTCCACATCATTCTTTTTCTCTTCGTTGCTGGAGTTGTCACCGCAACGTTTGTATTCACTGACAGTGAAGACGACACCAGTGCCGTAAGCCAACTCCCCGCACTCATGCTTGCTGGAGCTTATGTAGGCATCATGTTTGTGCTCTACGTCCTACCTACCCTCACCGATAAAGCGACCACCGCTGTGCTCGATTCGGGAGAACTTGTCGAAAGTGACCCTCTACACGATGCCCGTGCTGCCTACGCCCGAGGCGATTATGAAGAGGCCATTGAGGTCTATAAAACCGTTGCCGAAAACGATCCATACAATCGTCTCCCTTGGATTGAAATTGCCAAAATCCAACACGATAATCTCGAAGATCCACAAGCCGCTGCAAAAACTCTTGAAGATGCTCTGGAAAGTCACGAGTGGCCCATCAATGACGCCGCTTGCTTCATGGGCAAACTCTCAGACATTTATCTTCAGGATCTCAACAACCCAGAAGCCAGCATCGCAACGCTCAATCAAATGATCGAGCTATTTCCCGAAACAAGGCATTCTGCAAACGCGACTCACAAAATTCACGAAATACAAAGAATGCAAGAGGCTAACGCCTAAAGAAGCCACCGCTAGGCGGTCATGCCCAGTCCGACTCGCTTTCATTTTCTGAATAAAGCCATTGCGCAGTTTCCGCTCTGGCCATTGCTTTTAGGCACTCTCCTTGGTATTTTCTTTGCCGATTCTTGGGGAACCGAATGGTGGATGACGTTTTGTTTTCTCGGGTGCATCATCTGTGGCATCACCCGAAAACTCACACCGTTTCTCATTATCGTTGGCTTTCTTCTCGGCCACGGAACGCACGGGCTTCAAATTGACAAACAACGGGAATCGATCGCGTATATCAACGCGCCTAACCCAGTTCAAGTCTCGGCGGTTATTCTGGATTCCGGAAAGCGCGGACAAGGTCCCTATCTGGCGAAAATCATCCAATCCAAATCGCTTCCCCAAGGGGTCAAAATCATCATACTCCCTCGCGAACGCGCAAACAGCCCCCTGCTTTACGGAGACATCATCGAAACCGAAGGCTCACTCCACACGATTCCCCCAGCCCGAAACCCTTACGGATTCGATCGTCAAAAATGGAGACATCGCCAGGGAGCAGACGTTTCACTCACCTGCTATAAACCTCTGATTTCAAAAGGAGTAAGCCCACTCTACCTCCCTGAACGCACACTTCTCCTTTGGCAAAAACGCCTTGCCGATAAAATGACGGCAGGACTAGATCCTAATTCCCAAGAAGCCCAACTCATTCACGCGGTAGTTCTCGGAAAACGCCCAACACGTTCCGATGAAATGATCGACGATTTTCGATTTAGTGGCACTCTTCACGTTTTTGCGGTGAGCGGGCTACACGTTGGCATGGTCGGGAGCATTCTAGCACTTATTTTCTGGCTCACACGCGCTCCACGCTGGCTCATCATTCTCTTAACCATTGCCGGCATGATTCTCTACGCAGGAATCACAGGGCTTCGCCCTCCTGCCGTGCGAGCTGTCATTATGGGAAGCGTTTTTCTCACAGGATTCCTTCTTCAGAGGCGTCCAACGCTGATCAACAGTCTCGCTGCCAGCGCCATCCTTGTTTTACTTTGGGACGGACATCAACTTTTCACTCCTGGATTTCAACTCTCCTACGGGGTGCTTCTCGCCATCGCCCTCCTCGCCAAGTTTTGGATGCACATGCTCCACCCCATCGCGCAACTTGATCCATTTATGCCCCGACAACTCCTCAGCAAATGGCAAGAAACCCAACTCACTTTTCGTGAAAAACTCAAAGGCGCACTCTCTGTTTCTTGCGCGGCATGGATGGGATCCGCTCCTTTGATTTGGATTTATTTCGGTCTCATCACTCCCATTGCCATCATCGCGGGACTCCCGCTAATTTTGATGGTTTTCCTCATCCTTTCGCTCGCCATACTTTCCATTTTCGTTGGTTCACTCTGGTCTCCCGCGGGTGTAGCAGTAAATCAAATCAACGCACTCGTCGCACGCACCACACATCACACCGCTGCATTTTTTTCCGATATCCCATTCGGTCATATCCACCGTCGCCCCGACACACCACCCAACGGGCGCGTTATTGTTTTTGACATTCCTCAAGGGGGCGCTGCCAACTTGCTTCAATTTGGGGAAGGTGTTCTACTCGATTCAGGACGAAGTAGCGCCTTTCGCTACGAAGTTTTGCCAGCACTCCAAAAACTCCGCATCACCCCCCAATCTCTCGTTCTCACGCACGCGGATACCAAGCATATTGGAGGCATGAGCCAATGCATTTCTCTCTTTCATCCCAAACAAGCGCTCATCCCTCACACGCTACACCGAAGCCCCAGTTACAAAACATTTCTCGAAAAAGCCACCCGATCAGGCTGTTCTCTCATCATCCCGCGCTCAGGAGAAAAATTTCCACTCGAATCCCAAAATTCGAATTTATTTTTAGAAATCCTACGCACCCCGTCATATCTCGATGCACGAGGCATGGCGGATGACGCAGGACTCGTTACTCGCCTTCATTGGAACGATTGGAAAATTCTATTCATGGGGGACGCTGGAATTCTCACAGAATTTCAACTTCTCGAATCAGGAAAAAACCTTACAGCTGACATCATCGTCATGGGGCGACACTCCGATGACATTTCAGGTCACCCTGAATTCATCCGCGCGGTAAACCCTCAGATCATCATCTCCAGCAATGCGGATTTTCCCTTCAGCGAACGAATCCCCGCTTCATGGAAAAAACAAATCTCCGCTCAAGGGGTCACCTTAATCGATCAAAAACTCTCGGGAGGCATTACCATAACACTCAAAAATAACGAACTCACTCTCACTCCAACCTTAAACACCATGCACCCCATCCAGCTCAAACATCCTCACTCGAAAAAATAATGAGAAGCCTTCGGGGAGAGCACCCGAAGACTCCTATACAATGCTCTGTCGAAACAGAGCTCACTGCGGTTTGGCAGGCGTTTTTTCTAAAAGAAAAAAGAACCTGAGTCAACTTATCACTGGTAAAAGGGCGGTATT
>CAZOWD010000023.1:0-10173 GCA_964583225.1 uncultured Verrucomicrobiales bacterium
ATTAAACCCTAAAATTCAATCATTGGATCAAAATAAATAGCGGTCGGTGGTCGCTGGCCAGATAGGCGTTTTCGGGATCGAGGATGCAGCTTTTTCTTTTATCGATGAACGGGGTGAGTTGTTTGGATGTGAACACGTAGTCGAAACGTGAGTAGGTGTCTTCTCGTTTCCAATAGTGAGTCCAAGTTTCTCCCCGAGAATCGGTGAGGTTGAGCATTTCCATTTGATTGCGAGTGTGCGATCGCCCTTTGATTGTGTAAACGGCTTTGCTGTGTTTGGTGTCGTTAAAATCACCATAGGCGAGTAGCAAGGCGTTTTGATTTTTGGAGAGTATGGTGTCGATGTGTTTTCGGAATAAAATGCTTTCATACCGACGCATGATCGCTTGGTCTGCCTCCTCAACGGGGCGTTTTGATTTGAGGTGAACTCCGAGAAATCGAATTTTTTTATTGGGAAGTTGGATGGTGACATCGAGGATGCCTCGACTGATTTGAAACGGTTTTCCGTTGATCGTGTAGCGAGAGTTTGCTGGCTTGGCTGTTGAGGTGATAGGGAATCGGGAAAGGATGGCGAGCGAGCGCACGGGGTCGTCTCCGTGTGTTCGGTGAATGTAAGGCAGGGAGATGCCTGCTTTTTTGAGGCGAGATTGGAGGTCTTTTAGGTCTTTGTCTTGGCCTATTTCACAAACGCCGAGAATGTCAGGATGGGCTGACTGGATAATGTTGATGAGTTTGCGAACTTCCTTTTCAGGTTTAGATCTCGTGGAGGATTTTCCATGAGAGAACCGATGCATGGTGAGGTAATTGCGCAGGTTGTAGGCTAAAAAGCGGACTGGCGTTTTCTCTTTTTTGGGGGATTCTACATTGGAAGATGTGGCTTGAGAACGATCGGTTGTGCTGGGTTGCTGGGCCGTCTCTTGTTGTTTGGATGCTTGAGACCAATCTGGGGTTGATTTTTTTTCCTTACAGCTTGAGAGGCTGAGGAAAAAAATAAGGCAAAAAAATGCCCCGACAAAAATCGAGGCACGCTTGTAGTTTGAGTTGATTGACTCCTGAATAAGCATTGGATGCTCAGTTTTACCCTTCGGCAGAATCAGTCTTTTTTTCGGAAGTTACATCAACAACTTCTTTGCTGGTTGAAGCTTTTTTTGATTTAGCTTCGGTTTCAGCTTCTTGTTCGCCGCGTGTGATTTCGCGTTCAAATTCTTCGCGAGCTTTTTTAAATTCTCCCATGCTCTTACCCATTCCGCGGGCGAGTTGTGGTAATTTTTTAGCGCCGAATAGAAGGAGAAAGATCAAAAAGATGATCACCATTTCTTGTGTTCCGAGAAATCCCATATTGATGTGTGGTTTGGTTAAAATTTTTAGCTTCGAGCGAGCGATATCGAGCGATACGGTGTCTTTCGATGCAGGGACACTCTAGCCCCGTTTGCTTATTTAGCAAATGGAATAAGTGGGTAATTGAAAGAATGTCGTATTGATCGTTGAATTTATAAGCTTTTCTACGTTTTATTAAGATTCTGCAGCGATTTCGCGTGACCTCTCACTGGCCGCATGAACTCCAGCGGCAACGCTTTCGCTGAACCCAGTTTTGGCAAGGGCTTCAAGCCCTGCGAGCGTGGTTCCCCCAGGTGAGGTCACTTGATTTCTCAGGTCGGCGGGAGACATGCCAGTAGATTCAACCATTCGGGCAGCGCCAATGACGGTTTGAGTTGCGAGTTTGAGTGCCGTTTCTGGGCTAAGTCCTTCTTTTTCCCCTTGTTGGGCGAGGGCTTCAATAAAGGTGTAAACGTAGGCTGGACCACTTCCAGAAAGACCCGTGACCGCATCGAGTTGAGACTCGTTCACGATTTCGACGATTCCGACGGATTCGAGTAATTGTTTCGCCGTTGCTAGGTCGGAGTCGTTGGCGTTGGTTCCTGCAGCAATTCCGCTGGCTCCAGCGGCTATAAGTGATGGCGTGTTGGGCATCACGCGGATGAGTCGCGTTCCGGCTGGTGTGCAACTTTCCATGCGTTCGAGCGTTACTCCAGCGGCGATGGAAAGAATGAGTGTGTTTCCGGGAAGTTCGCCGCTGATTTCTTTGAGCACGTCTGCAACGTGGTATGGTTTACATGCGAGGAGCACCACATCGCATTTACGAATCACTTCGCTGTTGTTCTCAGCGATGTTGACTCCAAATTTTTCAGCCATAAATGCCGTAGCTTCAGGCACGGGGTCAAAAACGAAAACGTCAGAAGCTTCGACGATTTTTGCGCGAATTGCTCCTTCAAGAAGGGCGCCTCCCATACGGCCACAGCCAATAAAACCAATGTTCATGAGCGAGAAATTAGGATGATAAGTTTCGATGGGCAAGTAAAGATTGCAGAGTCGTTTTTGAAGTTGTCTTAAAATGCTTGAGCGTAGGTGTTGCAACGGTTGTGCCATCCAGCTTTCCAGCGAGCTTCTCCGCGGGCCGGTGGGGAGTTTGCAATACGGCGGTCGAGGCAACGTTTAGCAGCTTCGGCAAATTCACGAGCGGCGGGTTGACCGCTAGGAACGGGTTTCATTTCCATAAGCACCCACATTAACCCCCAACCTTGATTGTTGTAGCGTTCTTTGGGGTTGGTGCCGTCGCCTTTGAAGTTTACATAGTCGATGAGCGCGTAGGTGCCGTTAGTTGTTGAGGCTACTTTTTGATAATTCGATTGGATTTTGGCGCGTTGCGAGGCGGGGGCCGATGCCATGATTTTTGGCAGTGCTGCACGGCTTGTCGCCATGATGTAGTCCGTTTGTAGAGCTACATTTTTAGCGAGATAGGAGCGGAGTTCTTTTAGGCGTGGACCATTGAAATCTTTGAGAAATGCTGCGCGATTAGGCCATGGGCAATCAGATGCTTGAAGGACCCAAGTGGGTATGTCGCGACTGCCATGTTGTTGGGCGTAGCGGATAAATAGAGGGAATGATTCCGTCCAGCGACCGTTAAATCCTTTGGGATACCAGATGAAATGGCCGATGCCAATGGAGGGGAATTCTTCGCCCACATTCCAAGCGGTGAGCCCTGTGATTTTTCCGCCCGATTCGTTTTGCCAAATTTTTTGACCTATTTTGTGTTTGGCTGAAGCCGAAAGTTGGGAGTTGGTTTTGAGCGGGGTTGAGTGATTTGAAACGGACGGCGTGCTGCCAGCGGGTGAGCAGGCGAAAATGGTAGCTGTTATGGTTAGGGTAAGAGCGGTGGGTAAAATCTGCATGCGGAGAGCATAATGCGATGTCCGCTCGAACCAAGTCTCAAATTCACTCCACTACGGTTACAGGGGTGCCGATTTTCACTTTATCGTAAACCGTGGAAACCACTTTGTAGTAGGTGCGGATACATCCGTGAGAGGCTGGATAGCGTGGAACTCTTCCTTTGTGCATGCCAATTCCATCCCATGAAATACGCATCCAGTAAGGCATGGCTGCTCCGACAAATTTTCCGCCTTCGGGAATTGCATCTTTTCGGGCGTCCGCATTTCTTTTGACGAGATTTCCTTCTGCGTCGTAGATGCGTCCGTAGGTGTTGGAGCGTTTTTTAGAGAGTAATTTCTCCAGTATTTCGAAGTTTCCTGTTGGGGTCGGGTGCGCGGAAGTTCCTGAAGAAATAGGATAATCCATGGCAAGTTCGCGCCCGTTCATGAGGTAGGCTCGTTGAGCTGAAAGATCAACTCGGACACTTGAGTTGGATGGGTTTGTCCTATCCAGCACTTCTTTGTTTTTCCAAATCGCGTAATTTCTAGGGTATCCTTTTTGGTGACGGAAATGGGCGTATGTCCCAGGCGCAAATGGGTTGACGTGAACCGCTTTGAGCGGAGCCGTTTGCCGAGGGTTTGGGGTGTTGGGATCGGCGCAACTCGTAAAAAATAGAGTGGCGAATGCCGATATCAAAAGAAGTGGGGGGAAGTGTTTCATACAGATGTATGGTAGGTGAGTGAGTCGTTGATTCTACAAGAAGGAACTTGAGAATCAAGACTCATTTTTCACGCAATATGACGTTTTACTCTTTATGCCATGAGGGCTTCAATTTCATCGGGCTCAATGGGGATGTTTGCCATGAGGTCAAAGTTTTCATCTTTGCCGATCACAAAATTGTTTTCGAGTCGCACGCCAAGGTTTTCTTCGGGGATGTAAATGCCGGGCTCAATAGTGAAGACCATTCCTTCGGCCACGGGGGCGTTGTTGGGGCAGACATCGTGCACATCAATTCCAAGATGGTGGGAGGTTCCGTGCATGAAGTAGCGTTTGACTAGGGGATGTCCTGGTCCTTGGATTTTGGCTTCTTTCGCATCGATGAGTCCCAAATGAATGAGCTCTTTCTCCATGATTTGAATGACTTGGTTTTGGTAATCCGAAGGGAGAATTCCAGGGCGAAGGATGGCGTTTGCTTGGCGCATGACACGTAAAACTGCTTCGTAAACTTCACGTTGGCGTGGAGTAAACTTCCCGTTTACAGGCACCGTGCGTGTCATGTCGGCGTTCCAGTTGCCGTATTCGGCTCCAACATCCATGAGGATCATGTCGCCGTCTTGACAGACTTGATCGTTGTCTAAGTAGTGTAGGATACAGGCATTCTTTCCGCTGGCGATGATGGGTTGGTAGGCAAAACGGCGGGATTTTCTGCAGATGAATTCGTGGATGAATTCGGCTTCGATTTCCCATTCACCTACGCCAGGTTTGATAAATTGAAGCACTCTACGAAATCCAGCCTCCGTGATGTCGCAGGCCTTTTGGATCATTTTAATGTCTTCTGCGTCTTTGATGACGCGAAGTTGGTGCATGAGTGGGGCGAGACGCTTAAAATTGTGCAGTGGATATTCTGATCGGCATTTTTTTCCAAATCGAGCATCTCGAGTTTCTACCTTGGAGTCAGCGCGGAGATGTTCATTGGAGTTGAGGTAGATGTTTTCAGCTTCTTGAACGAGTCGGTGAAGCGTGGATTCAAAGTTGGTGAGCCATTGAATATTTTTGACGCCCGAGAGTTGATAAGCTTCCTTTTTGGTGAGTTTGTGGCCTTCCCAGATTGTGATGAGCTCGTTGGTTTCACGGATAAAGAGGATTTCTCGGTCGCTGGGGTTGGCTGCATCAGGGAAAAGGAGGAGGACTGATTCTTCCTGATCGATGCCACTGAGGTAAATGAGATCGGCATTTTGCCAGAGCGGGAGCGTGCCATCGGCATTGGTAGGGGGAATGTCATTCGAATTGATGATGGCGATGGAATTTTCAGCGAGGAGGCTGGAAAGATTTTGGCGATTTTTAATAAAAAACTTAGAGTCGGCAGGTTCGTATCTCATGGGAGAGATAAAATCTGATAGAGGGGGGGACTTCAATCATAAAAAAATCCCCGAACATGGAATGCGCGGGGATGATTGAGGAAGGTTGGTTTGTCGCTTAAGCCGTTTTTTTATGTTTGTTTGGCTTTTCCTTTTTGGCGAGCACTTCGACTTTACAGGGAGCTAACCCGCAATGAATAATGCCTAGCTTTTTAGCAACGCCCTTGGTGACATCGATTTCACGCCCTTTGATGTAGGGGCCTCGATCTGTGATTTTAACAATGACGGATTTGCCATTATTGATATTTGTTACACGAACTTTAGTGCCCATAGGGAGGTGTTTATGGGCGGCTGTCATTGCGTCGTCTTTGAGTGGGATTCCACTGGCTGTGTGCGTTCCTCCATTGCATTTAATTTCATACCAAGAAACTTTTCCATGGTATGTTTTAACAACTTCTGGGGATTTTTCTTTAGATTTGTCTAGTTGGGTTTGGCAAGATGCCAGAAAAAGCACAGGCGCCAAAGCAATGAGGGAAAGGTATTTTTTCATAGTATGGGGATGTTGAATGAAATGGTGAGGTGCGCCGTTAGTTGAGCACTTCTACTTTGCAGTGAACCACTCCAGTGTTGAGAAAACCTAATTTTTTAGCAGCTCCTTTGGTGACATCGATCACACGGCCTTTGATGTAAGGTCCGCGATCGGTGATTTTAAGAATAACGGATTTCCCGTTTTCGATGTTGGTGACGCGGACCTTCGTTCCCATGGGGAGCGTTTTGTGAGCCGCTGTCATGCCGTAATTTTTGAGAGGAATTCCGCTGGCTGTTTGTGTGCCGCCGTTGCAGCTGATTTGATACCAAGAAGCTTTTCCGTGGAAGGTTGTTGTGACTTTGGAAGTTTCGCTTTTTTTGACTTCCGAGTGGTGGGTTTTAGCCTCACTCATTGTGATCATGAGGGCTGTTGAGATTGCGAAAAGTGGTAGAAATTTTTTCATGCCGCGGCGGCTATGAGCCTGTAAGTGGTTAATCGTCAATACTTACTTTGTATTTTTTTATGTTATTTTTTCTCTTTAGGTTGCATTAAAACGAAGGGAGAAACTACGAGAGCAGTGAAAGATTCTTCATTTTCCTCCCACCATTGAGCATGTAGTTCAGATGGCTTAACTAAATCTCCCGATTTGAGCCAATCTTGAATTTTTTGAGTTTCATCGTTGGTGAGGGCAAGTCCAACCTCGGTAATGGAGAGGCAGGGATCCACATAAATGAGAGCCCCAGATGAGAAATGAGGTTTGAGGTATTTCCAATCAACCTCTCCTGTGTATTTTTCTAATTTTTCGGTCGAACTTTGGAGATCCTCACCAAGAATAGCGTAATTGAGAGAATTTTTTTTGTCCATAATCTGTAAAAAAACAGAGAGCGGTGGAAACATTCCCAGCGCTCTCAGAGTTAGATTTTCTATGCCATGCGGTCGGGACCTATGCGGAACCGCTGGTTGCGAAGTTTTGAGTTGGACAGGTTGCGGCAGAGTTTTGCAGCAGCATCTTTCTCAACGTCCACAAGTGTGTGTCGCTCGAAAAGTTGGATGTGTCCGACGGTGCCGTCTGGGATTTTTCCTTCACGGTAGAACATTCCGAGAATGTCACTAGCTCGCACACCAGCCGCTTTTCCTAAGCTGAGAAAGAGGGTGGTGGCGTTGGGATCTTTTTCGTGGTGGCGTCCTCCTTTGTTGCCTTTGCGATCATCGCGATCTCCACGCTCGCGGCGGTTGCCACGATCACGACTGCGTCGCGCTGAGCGGTCTTTGCTCGGTTTGTAATCGGGGCGATCTTCTATGATTTCTTCGCCTTCTCGGCCGATTGACTCACGAAGAAGCTCAAAAACAGTGGATGCAATGTCCGTGGCTGTGTGCCCTTGGTCGAGGAGGCGGTCGATGTAGTGTCGGTAGCTGTGACTGACTTTTTCTTCGAGACGTGCTTTTACCAATTCAAAAAGTTGGTCGGCACGCTTTCCTTCGACTTCTTCTTGCGATGGGATTTTACATCGTTGAATCTTTTGCTTGGTATAGCGTTCGATGGTTTGGAGTCGGTAAATGTCACGGCCAAACACAAAGCTGATAGCCCGGCCTTCGCGACCCGCGCGTCCTGTGCGTCCAATGCGGTGAACGTAGTCTTCTGGATCTTGTGGAATGTCGTAGTTAAAGACAGCTTCCACATCATCGATGTCGAGGCCTCGAGCCGCTACGTCGGTGGCAACGAGCAGATCAAATTCTCCCTTGCGGAATCGGCGTGTGGTGCGTTCGCGCGCTTGTTGTGGAATGTCTCCATGGAGACGGTCGGCAGAGTAACCACGAGCAATTAGAGCCTCGGTGCATTCGTCCACGCTCCGTTTGGTGTTGCAGAAAATGACGGAAAGTTTTGGCGGATCTAGGTCGATGATACGGGTGAGCACCTCGACTTTCGAGCGGTTGCGCACTTCGTAGTAAACTTGTGAGACGGTAGAAACGGTTTTGGTTTGTCCTTTGATGGAGACCTCTTCAGGGTCATTGCCAAACTGCTGAATGAGTCGGCTCACCTGCTTGTTCATGGTTGCCGAGAAAAACAAGGTTTGGTGGTCTTTCTGCATAGCGCCGAGCAGGTCTTCCATGTCTTCTTTGAACCCCATGTCGAGCATGCGGTCGGCTTCATCGAGAATGGCGAGTTGAATTGTAGCAGGCTTGAGCGTTTTGCGGCGTAAGTGGTCGAGAAGGCGACCAGGCGTGCCCACGACGATGTGAGCGCCTTGCTTGAGCTGCTTCATTTGGCGGTCGATGGGGGCACCTCCATAGATGGGAATGGCTCGGAGATCTCCAAGTTTGGATCCTAGGCGGTGAACTTCTTCACAAACCTGCATGCAGAGCTCGCGTGTGGGTGAAAGAATGAGGACCTGAGTTTCAGATCGGGAGGTGTCGATCATTTGCAACGCGGGCAATGTGAACGCAGCCGTTTTTCCAGAACCTGTTTCGGAGAGTCCGATAATGTCTTTTCCCTCAAGAATGAGCGGAATGGCTTGAGCTTGGATCGGAGAAGGCCTTTCAAAGCCGAGATCGTTAATTGCGTCGAGGAGTTCGGGGATGAGACCGAGAGAATCAAATGTAATATCTGTCATCGTATTTATATGGGTGTAGTTCAGTAATGGTGGAGCGTCATGAACGTCATGGCTCCAGAAAACACCGACGACAGCCAAATAAAAAACAGGGGCGTTTTTGTTCTAAAAACAGAGAAACGCGCTCAACAAAATCACGTGCAGTCAGCGGCGTGGGAGCCAGCACTTACGCGTGGTTTGCTTGTTTGGCAACTTAAAAATGAAAGAAGTATTTTATCGGGGTTAGCGAATCTTCTCCCTAAGCGCGTTGGCTTTTGGGTTATAAATCTGAAAATCGATTTGGTTGAAAGCGTCGAGGTCGACGGTGATATTTCCCGTGGGTTGACTGAATCCTTTAAGTTTTCCATCTTTGAGAGAAATCAGTTTGAGGGTGAGGTGACCGCCTTGAGGAAACCATGCTCGAACATCCCCTGCGTATTTTTTGGGTTCTTCTCCTTGGTCGCCAAGGCTGAGAGATTTGATGCGTTTGATCGGGATTTTGATAGGTGTAAATTGCGTTTCAATCACCATTTGACCATCCTGCACTTTTCCGACAGTTCCGGGGACTTCGTCGCCATTGTTGAGGATGATTTTATGAGGAGGTGTTTGAGTTTTTTTGTCCTTGTTGTTTTCTTTTGAGGTGGCGGTGAGGATGCTTTTAGCGTCGGGCAATGTCGTTCCATTCCAAGGAGTAATGGAGATGTTTGAAACCGTAATGGGGTTTTCTCGGTCGGAAACGAAGGAGATCCCCGATCCAATGTTTTTGGGCGATGGGTTTTGAGAGCGGAGCAGGCAGGCTTTTTCTCCATCAATATAAATATTGAAAGTCCCCAAGGTGCGGTTGGCAAAGATATCAAAATGGGCGCGGTTGGTGGTGGGGATGACCTGAATAGGTTGTCCCCGCCCAGCAACGATACGAACCTGTTCGTTTACTTTTCCGTAGGTGCGTATAAAGGCGTAGGTTCGGTTGAAGTGAACGCCGTAAAAGGCTTCGGGGTGGAGTTGTGTGATGTCGTTGGAGTAAAGTTCTATGCTAAATTGAAGCGATTTATCCCATTGAAGATCAAAGCTGATTTGGGATTTTTCGGCGAGTTTGACATCGCGCCCGATCCCTTCGCTGGAGAGGGAGGAGAGCTTGCCATTATAAAATTTCCAACTCTGTTTTCCATCAGAGGTGGTCCATTCTGTTAGATTGTTGGGACCAAAATAATATCCAGGGCTATTGTTGATGATGTTTAGCGATTTTACCATGGATCGTTTGATGGAGATGAGGCCTGCATACCAAGTGTTGAGCTTGATCGTTTTGGGCGTGAGTTCGCTGATTGAGCCGATGATGGTGTCGTTGGAGTTTTCTCTAAATCGAGAGTTGAGCGTGACCCTTGCTAGTGTTTCGTTCGTTTTTTTGTAGTCCTTGGGATCTAGCTTGAGTGTGAGGATGTTTTTGGTCGGAAATGTCGCGGGCTGTTCAAGTTTTTGAGAATCAAAGGTGAGTTCTCCTTTGTTATCTATGTTGAGCGGTTTTCCTTGGAGTTTGTCTCCATTGATAAGAATGATTTGAGAAGTGGAAGTTTTAGGCGTGGAGACGGGTGTTTTTTTCTTTTTTTCTAAGATTTTTAAATCAACGGCTTTTGTTTTTTCTTTGGCTAAAGCTGGAGCAAATGGAGCCAGTCCAAGCAAAATGGCAATGGCTGGAAGAATGCGGGAAAGAAGGTATGGAATATACATCTTCATAAGAAATCGAGATGATTGGAAAGGTGGAGGGGGGTTATTTT
>CAZOWD010000023.1:10273-16462 GCA_964583225.1 uncultured Verrucomicrobiales bacterium
CTGTTTTGTGATAAATAATCTGATCGATCACGGAAGTGTTGAGCGTGCATTTTCCTAAAATAGGGTGCGTTAAGGTGATTTTATCTTTTTGGAGTTGTGGGTTTTGGAGCAGAAGACTGCTTCCATTTCGAAACAGAGCTGAAAAATAAGAGTTTTGGGGAGTTGGGATTTGAGTT
Organism: uncultured Verrucomicrobiales bacterium; assembly: GCA_964583225.1. GTDB lineage: Bacteria > Verrucomicrobiota > Verrucomicrobiia > Verrucomicrobiales > Akkermansiaceae > Oceaniferula. The sequence continues at coordinate 10,450 of CAZOWD010000023.1, forward strand.
TTTGCATTTTTGGCTAAGATGAGACAACTAATCCGGTGCGAGGGGATCGTGATCGGTTTTTGAGCATATTTAACTTTAAGTTTTACGGTACGTTTGCCTGATGGAGTTGTCTGAATGCTTACAATGTTACCTGAAAGTTTTTCACCTTCGCTATCGATGAGAATATCAACTTTTTCCTGAATCAGTTTTTTAGGGCAGTTGGGGCGGGATTCTTCCATCCATTGGGTGATTTTGAGATTACCCAGTTGGCAACTTTCTCCGCGTGTTGCACGGTTGCTGATGATAATGTAATTCCCCTTAGTGGATTCTAATGGGTCAATCCATGTGCCTCTTTCTAATCCATCAAGAGAGAGTGTGATTTTCCCTGATGTGCGGTTGATGCGGAGATCGATATTTATTTTTTGAGTGTCGATGGTGTAAGGTTTGAAATTGAGGCTCGTAATGGGGGTGGGAGCTTGTTTGCCGAAAAACCTGCGGATTTGTATGCCGTTAGAGTTGAAGGCAAATTCATAGCAGTTTTGATTTTTTTTGCCTTCCTTGTTGCTGGCAAAAAATCGAAATGCGATGTTTGGTGTGTTTTTCCAAGTGAGGTTGAAATTGATTCTAAGATTGTCTGGGAGGGCGAGTTTGCGGGCCAAAGTTCCAGAGCCTTCGCAGAGGTATCCATTTTCTGTCATTTGCCATTGTCCCAAAAGTGAGTCCCATTTCTCGGGTGGGTCGGTTCCTAGATAGATTGTTTTGTCTGGAATGATACCGAACTGAAGAGATTGAATGTTCTGTCGTGGGATATCGAAAGAGCCTGCGTATTGAGTAGAGATTTTGAGCGTTTCTTTGTTGAGAGAAACGATATGGCAGGGGAGTGCGTCGCCGTTCGAGAGGGTGATGAGTTCTTTATGCTGCTGGGGGGGAGTGGTTGATGGAGTGGTTAAGGAGATGCTTTGGATGTTAGTGGATTTTACAACCAATGGATTTGATGCGAGTGGAGAAGAAAGAGTGACGTTTTTTTCATTGAGGGATTTGACGGTTCCTGTGAGACGGTCACCGTGATCCATTTGGATTGTATCGGCAAAGGCGCAATGAGGCGCGCAAAGCAGAATGATGGCTGGTAAGATGAAAGTTTTCACGAGGAAGAGAGGATATGGTTTTTATGGGAGAAGGTGGTCGAAATGTGTCGATTAAAAGTTATCATCCCAGAGTTCAAGTAGGCTGTTTTTCTGTGAAAAATCGATAAGATTGATGTAGCGGGTGTCGAGTTGAAGGTTGCCTAGGAGTGGCGTTTTAATTTGAATGAGGTGTGGTTTGGGAGCGTCTTTTATTGCGGATGGGGTGCCTGTGATTCTTCCGTATGGGTAGATGTAAAAGTAAATCCCTTCGGAGGCTGATTCCGTGTTTTCTTTTGTCGATTTGAGGTTTTTCGTCGCTAAGTGAATCTCTTGAACGTCATGAATCGGTATGCTCAGGTTGTTGTTGAAGGTTCCTTGAAAATTCACTGTGTCATTTTTAATGCTTTGGAATGTTCCTGAAAATCGGTCGATTCCATTGCTGAGTAAAATGACGTCGCGATCGCTAGAACTCATACTTTTTGCCGAGTCTTTCATGCCATTCCACTTGGCTATGGCAACTTCGCTGATTCGGAATTGAGATTTATTGTATAAGGTCGGGCTGAAGGCCAAATCGTTCCCTTTTCCTTCGTAATTTTCGCCTAAATCCCATTTGCCTTTGTATTCTCCATCGGTGTAAAGGAGAATTGATTTGTGGGGTTTATCGAGACGTATTTCAATATGAGAATCGCTTTGTTCTGCTAGCGATAGGTTGGGGCGATTGTTGCTGAGTCGGTTGATTTTGGGTTGACCATTTTCATCAAATGAAATGGAGGCGAGGCTGGCGCTATGGCTGCTTAGGGTGAGAACATAGGCGTGACCCACGGTTCCTGTGGAAAGATTGATTTTTTTATCTCCGGTGTATTTGGGAGGTGCAAAGTCAGCGTGCAGGATGACTTCGATGTAAAGGTTGCCTTTCCACGCTACATTGAAGCTGAGAGAGCACTGATCAGGTAAGGCGTTTTTTCGGACGAGATAGCTGTTTTTTTTCGATCCTGAATACCAAGAGTTTGCGATGTAATACCAGCTAGTTTCTTTGGTTTGTTTTTCTTTTTTGTCGGTTTTTTTATCCGCTTTTTTATCTTTTTTTGCGGGTGTCGAGTAGGGCACGATTTTCCATCCGTCTTGATTGAGCGGTCCGTAGTAGAGGAGTTTTCCTCCAAATGGAGTGGTGCTTATTTGGTGGACGCTGTTGAGTGGAATGGTTATTTTTCCTAGATGATCGGTGTCGAGGGTGATGGTTGTTCGGTTGGCCGATTGGATGGAGCCAGGGATGATGTCGCCATTGACTAAGTGAACGGCTGATTTGTAAGTGATGGACCGATTTGCCTTGTTGTGATTGATGACGATGCGGTTGAGCTTTGCTGTGTCAAAGACGATGGGATCTGGCGACTCGGAGTTTTTCCAGAGTAGCTTGCCTGCTTTGTCAAAAGTTAAAAAGGTGCCGTGGAGGGTGTCGTTGTTAGCAAAGCGAAGAAGGTCTGTGTTGGTTGCTTTGTTATTGTTGGGTTGTTGGGGGGCTTTTTGTTCTGTTGCCGAACAAACACCCAGAGAGGCAAGCAAACACAGGGGAAGAAATGATTTAAAATTGAAGGTGAAATGGGCGTGTTTCATTTTTCGTAGATAGGTAGAAATCTGTAATTTAAAGCGAGAGAAAGAAGAGCTGAGGCTGTGCTAAAGGCATTTCCGTGGTTTCCTGCCCATGATCCATCGCCAAGTTGGGTGACGGAGAGTAGGCGGATGTTGTCTTTGTTCCATGCCTGCCAAAGCGCTTCATCTGCTTGGAATAAGGCTTGGGACATATAGTAGCGAAAGTAAAAGGGGTAGTTGGCATCTAGCGATTTGATGTTTTTTTTGAGAAATGCCGTGGTTCTCGGGTAACCATGTTCTTCTTTTTTCTTGGCGAGTGAGAAGCAGAGAGATCCGATAGCGGTCAGAGTGAGTCGGTTGCCGCTAGGGCTTGTATATCCGTATCCTCCGCTGGAATCTCGGCAACTTTTCATATAAGCGAGAGCTTTGTTAATGGCGTCGTCAGGAACGGGGATCCCCGCGTTGCGAGCCGCGAGTAACGCTACAATTTGACAGCCCGATACCGTGGTGTCCGCGCTTCGTGTGGTTGGGTCGTATCTCCATCCGTGACGAGGATTGATTTTTTGAGCCTTGAGGATGAGGTCTACGGCTTTTTTGAGTGCTGGGGCGATCCGTGGGTCGTCGACCATTCCATAACATTCTGCCAGAGCGAGTGTGGCGAAACCGTGATCATACATTTGAGGTCCTATGTAACCTTGTTCATTTTCGTTTTGTTTGGCGATGATGTATCCGATAGATTTTTTGATTTTTTGAGCGTAGGGACCGAAGTTGGGGTCTTCGCCATGAGCTAGAAAGGCGAGAGTGCAGAGCGCCACGACACCGGGGCGAGATCCACTGTTGCCTCCACCCCAAAAACCTCCTGATGTTTGTCCATTGGAGAGGAATCGGAGTCCGCGATTATACATGGACTCTACTTGCGCTGGGATGGTGTCGTGCTGTTGTCGTGGTAACGATTGGGCTTGAGCCATCGCGGGGATGAGTAAGAGTAGGGCAAGAAGTAATTTCATGAAGAGAACGAAGTGAGATTGTTGAAAAAGGTGGAAGGTTAGTTTTTGAGTCCTTTGTTATATGCGTCCATGGCATTTTGAAACTCTCTGGGAAGGACTCCTCCGGAGTTGCCTGAACTTTTAGGAACGCGCCGGACTCCGCTTTCGTCTGAGTTGTCGGGAGAACCTGTTTTTCCTTGGCTAGATCCGCTCCCTTTGCCACCACCACCGCCTTCACCTTCACCTTTGCCTGGCTTGCCTTGGCCTGGTTTTTTACCAACGTCTTTCCCGCCCTCCATCATGTTTTTCATCATCTCGAGCATGGAATCCATGTTTTTTTGGTTTTCTTTCCCTTTTCCAGATCCCTGTTTTTTCTTTTTGGCGGCATCAAAGATTTTTTCGATGATTTCGGTTTGTATGGCAATGGTCGAACCATCGGTGTTGGACTCTTCTAAGAGATCGATGACTTCAGCCATGATTTCTTCTGTGGATGAGAGAAGTTTGATTACTTGTGGGTCGGTTTGTTCATCGATGAGGTCTTGCACGTCCGCTGAAAGGTCATCTTGTTCGAGAGAGAGTTTTTCTGCTCCTTCTTTGTGAGACTGAAGGGCTTGTTTGGTTTCTTCAGGAGTGCGTTTTTTTTGAGCACGCTCGTGGTCGTCTGCTGGGTTTGCCCAGAGAAATGAGGTAGCAAACGCCAGATAGAGAAGGAGGAAATGGCACAGTTTCATAACTATTTTGTGGAGTTTGTAAGTTTGAGTGAGCGTTTGAAGTCTTCGAGTGCGCGGGTGCGAGTTCGGATGTCTTGTTCTTTTTGGATCATGCGCATAACTTTGAGCATAAACTCAAAATCTTTGTCTTCTTGTGAACCTCCACCTCCGTTTCCATCGCCTCCGCCAGCAGAATTATTTTTGTCGTCACTGAGTTGTTTGGCCCATTTTCGGAGCTGTTCGGCCCAGTATTTGGACTCGGTAATCGATCCGTAAGAAATATTGGTGGCTACATGAGAAGCTAAAATTTCAAGCGCTTCGTTGATACGAGAGCTTCGCATGAGTTCTACGAGTTTTTTGTGCTCTTCTTTTTGAGTGCGGGCAAAATAATGGGCGAGGTCTTCTTGAATCCAGCGAATGTCTTTTGCTGTTTGTTTTTGTTGCTCGTATGCCGCTTTGATGGAGCGTTGTTCAACTGGGTCGAGATCATCAAATTCAAGTCCAATCATCTTGTTGATGGAGTCGATGAACGTTATTGCAATGCTATCTTCTTCGCTTGCTGCTCGTTTGAGGCGATTGATGAAGGTGCTGGCCTCAAAGTTTCGATTGGCGTCATTAGCTTCTTTGAGGGCTTGTTTCATTTTAGCAAGGGCTTTCTTTTGGGCTTCGATAGCTTGCTGAAGGTCTTTTTTGGTTTTTTGAGGCGTGTTGCGTTGGCTTTGAGCCTCTTGAAGTTTTTGCTCAATATTGGGCATGTCTTCCTGAGCTAGCTCCTTCATCGTTTGTTGGACGCTGTTCATTTTTTTGAGTATGTCCTTGTCGATTTCTCCGTTTCGAACGGCATCTTTAAAGAGTTTTTCCATTAAACGGGTGAGTTTTTCCATGCGCTCCCTGTTTGCTCGTTCGCCGTCTTGTTGGGCTTGTAGATTTTTTTTGTTGGTTTCTTTTTGGAGATCGCTGGCTTCTTTACGTTCGAGTCGTTGGTTTTGATCGTTGAGGTTTTGTTCTTTTCGAGAGATGTCTTCGAGCTCGCCAATAGCACGATCAAATTGATTTTTGAGCATTTGAGCGTGTTCGTTCCGCGTGAGGATAAAAAGCGTGATGGGCTCTGAATACACGCGAGTGTGCCCCGGCTTGTAATCTTCAGTCCATGATCTGAGGATCAGTTTTTGAGGAGGTATGTTAAAGTTGGCAGGCGAGAAAATAAATGGAGCGTTGAGTGTGGCTTTGGTGGGGGATCCTTTTTTCAGCGTGAGTTCTCCTTTGGCTGGCTTAGCACTCGTTGGTTTGGTAAATTCCCCTTGCCATGCGATGCCGCATGATTTGATTCCGTAGTCGTCTTCAGCAAGCACGTCAAATTTGAGAGATTCTTCCGCGAGCATGATGTGTTGCCGTTCGATCCCTTGGATGTAGGTGGATGGCTTTTGGTCTTGGGTGCTTTCGAGTCGGATTTTAAGTGGTGCGTCTGCCTCGAGTCCGTAAATATCGGTCCATTTTATTGGAATAAGTAGGGGGTGGTCTCCGATGGCTATTTGGGGTGTTGTGATTTTTCTTCCGCTGATTTTGAGGGAAATGGAATGTCTTTTGTCTTTTGAGCTTTCGTTGGTAACTTTTGGGTTTGTTTTGG
>CAZOWD010000024.1:0-16378 GCA_964583225.1 uncultured Verrucomicrobiales bacterium
AAAATTCCCTTATATGGAGTTCCGCTGAATTGCCTTTCGGCGATTGGGGGTATTGGGGACGGCAGCCCTCAAAACCCCTTGCCGTATATAGGCTGTAGACCCCTAAATGTCACGAGAAATTTTTTCTGGGATTTTCTGTGTTTTTCTTTGTTAGAAAAAACAGCGTTATTTTTGCAATTCGTTTATTATCAACCATTTACAGCCAGGTCATGAGATGGCTGTTTTGGGCAAAAAAATCTCATGACCTAGAACCGCACAAAAACAAACCTAAACACTTGATAGTAAAAGACTTAAGATACATAGAACCCTTTATTTAAAAGAATCACCCTCCAAAAACATTCATTCCTGCATAGCCTCTCACTTCGGAGTTTTCACCCGAAAGACGATGGAATAAAACACGGGAAGCACGAGCAGGGTCAGCGCGGTGGCAAACATGAGCCCGAAGACAATCACCACGGCCATCGAGGCAAAAAATTCATCGAAAAACAGCGGAATCATTCCAAGGATGGTCGTGGCTGCCGCCATGGCGACTGGTAGTAACCGGCTTGCGGAAGAATCTACAACCGCATCAAAAGGATTTTTTCCAGCTTTGAGTTGCGCGTTTAACTCATCCATCATCACGATTGCATTTTTAATCAACATACCCGAGAGACTTAAAAATCCGAGCAATGCCATAAAGGTAAATGGTTTATCCGTAGCGAGTAACCCAAAGGAAACCCCAATCAATGCCAAGGGCACGCAGAGCCAGATGATCAAAGGCTGACGCAATGAGTTGAAAAGAAGAATCGTGGTCAACACCATCATGAGGAAAAAGAATGGGATTCCTTTTGCCAATGCTTTATTGGCATCGCCAGCATCTTTGTGCTCCCCATACCACTTCAGTTCATAACCTGGAGGAAGCGGGATAGCTTCGACCTTTGGCATAATTTCTTTAAACAAAGCACTTGCGGGTCCCTCGACGGGATCACAATAAGCTGTGATAACGCGCTTTCGATCAAGGCGCATGAGGATTTCATCTTCAAATTCCAATTTCACCCCAGAAATCACCTGGGCGATGGGAACCCGCTTTCGCGCCACGGGGCTCCAAATTTGAATATCGTCGAGTTGAGTCACGGTTCCACGCTCGTCTTGAGGCGACCGGATAATGATGGGTAGCAGCAGGTCTCCCTCGCGATACACCCCAACCGTAATACCTTGATACGCTTGGCGAATCACGTTTGATAGCTCCGACTTCTCAATCCCGAGAAGGTTTGCCCGCTCCTCAACCAACTGGGGTCGGAGCAGCTTAACGCGTTGCCTCCAATCCGTCCGAATCCCCTTCGCATTGGGGTTTTCATGCATCACCTCCTCAGCTTTTGCCGCCAGCTCTCGGAGTATTTTGGGATCATCCCCTAAAAAGCGCGCTTGAATTTTTCCTTTTCCACCCGGACCCAGCTCAAACTTAATTCCATACCCCACCACGTCTGGCATTTCCTCTGCCATGTAACGCTCCGTCTTTGAAATCATCGCATCGATTTGGCTGGGATCGTCCACGTTCACAAGCAACTGAGCGTAAGCTGTATTCGACAACTCAGGTCGATACGTCAGCAAAAAACGAAGACCGCCTCGGCCGATGAAAGAAGTTATTTTGCCGATACCATCCTGTTTGCCTAACCATTTCTCCAACTGCTCCACATGAGCTTCTGTGTCTTGAATATGCGTTCCCTGAGGCAACCAAACGTCCACCATAAACTGAGATCGGGTTGACGGAGGGAAAAAGGACTGTTTTACAAAACCAAATCCCCACAGCGACACGGCAAAGAGCGACACCACCAAAAGAACGGTCAACCAACGGAAACGAATGCAACCGCGGAGCGTCGCTTTATAAAATCGATAAAACCGATTATTAAATGGCTGCTCTCTTTCCTCTCCCTCTTCCAATTTTTTGGGAGCCTTCAGCACCATCACCGCCAGCAAAGGAGTGATCGTAACCGCCGTGACCCAACTCAGAAAAAGAGAAACCGCAATCACCGAAAACAAAGACCGACAAAACTCACCCGTCGAGTTCTGTGTCGTCCCGATCGCCGCAAACGCAAAAATTGCAATCAATGTAGCGCCAAGAAGTGGCAAGGCCGACTGCTTCACGGTAAGGATGGCTCCCTCCGCCGCCGTCCGCCCCCGTTTCATCTCCACGAGGACGCCGTCAACAATCACAATGGCATTATCCACCAACATCCCCAGAGCAATAATCAAAGCCCCCAAGGAAATCCGCTCAAGCGCAACGCCCATCGGATTGAGAAAAACAAAGCTCCCCATGATCGTGAGCACCAAAATCCCCCCGATCAACAACCCGCTCCGAAGCCCCATAAATACCAACAACACAAGAATCACAATCGCCAACGCTTCGAGCAGGCTAATCATAAAGTTATGAATTGCGGCTTTCACCGAAGTTGCTTGGTGGGAGATAACGCCCACTTTCATACCTACGGGAAGGTCGTTTTTAAGTTCAGCAAGCCGCCGATCCAATGCCTCTCCCATCGTAACGACATTTCCGCCGTGAACCGTTGAAATCCCGAGAGCTATCGCATTTTTTCCATCGTAGCGCACGATGTTAGAAGGTGGGTCCACATACCCACGGCGCACATGGGCGATATCGCGCAGGTAAAACTCTTTTCCTCCATGGGAAAAAATCAAATCTTCAAACTCTTTAACGGTGTTAATTTCTCCCGTCGGATCAATCGCGATAAACTCTTCGCCCACTTTCACCCGACCCGTATCTCTCACCAAATTGCGCTTTTGCAATTTGATCATGATTTCTGCCGGCGCAATTTCAAGCTGCGCCAAGCGCTCACGGTCGGGTTCGATATAAATCGCCTCACGCCTCTCACCGTGGATATCGATCCGCGCCACATCATCCACCAGCAGCAACTCCCGCTTCAAAAAATCAGCCTCTTCTTTCAGCTCGGCATAAGAAAATTCACTTCCGTAAAGGACGAGATAAACGCCAAACACCTGCCCGTAATCGTCCAAAACGATTGATTTTCCCGCTCCAGGGGGCAGTTTTCTCTGCACGTCATTCACCTTCCGCCGCAACTCGTCCCACACTTGAGGCAAGGTATCCGCGTCGTATTTATCTTTGATGTTCACGGTGATCGTGGACATCCCACGCTCAGACTTCGACTCCATATCGTCGAGCTGACCTAACTGCTGGATCGCCGTTTCCACTTCATCGGTCACCTCCTGCTCCACCTCGCTGGGAGAAGCTCCGGGGTAAGGCGTGATGACCAACGCCGTTTTGATGGTGAACTCTGGATCCTCCAAACGACTCATGCCAAGATAGGCGGACACCCCACCTAAAAGGAGTAATACGGAGAGAACGAGCGTGGTCGTTTTCCGGCGAATACAAAATTCAGCAATGTTCATTCTTTTAAAAAGTTAATTTTTTCAGGCAAACGAGGCGATGGAGTTATTTCTTTTGCGACTCAGGTTTCCAAATACGCACCTTTTGCCCCTCGCGGAGTTCGTGAACTCCCGCCACCGCAATGAGATCTCCATTTTTAAGTCCGCCCTGCACCACGCACGATTGCTTAATGATGGCTCCCGGTGTGACTTGAACCTTGGACACCGTCCATTTTTCAGGATCAATGCGCCACACAAACGTTTTTTGATCGTTTTCAGAAACCAGCGCATGCACGGGGACTGGAAATCCTTTGGAGTGACTCATTTCATTTGCAGGAATAGAAGCCTTCACTTTCGCGGTCATGCCAGGACGCACCTTGCTGCCTTTGGCTGGTAAAAACGTCAATTTCAGCTCGTAAGTCCGCGTTGCGGGGTCGGGATGCTCAGAAGCCTCGCGGTAAACGGCGGGGTATTCTTCGTCTGGCAACACGCTAAACACCACTCTAGGGTGTGTCCCGTTCACTTTTTCTTCGGTCGTTTTTCCATCGAGAGGTAAGGCAACAGCGCTTTCAGGCAAGTTAATCACCACCTCTAAAAGTTCGTTATTCTGAAGCATCAGCACGTTTTCTTTTGCCACAACATTCGTAAAATCTTCAATTAGCAGCTTCGCTACCCGACCGTCAAAGTCAGCGATGAGCTTGGTATCGTTCAACGCCTTCTCCGCTTGCCTTAACTTCGCCAAAGCCAGTCTCATATCACGCTCCGCTAGGTCGAACTCCTGATGCGACACCGCGCCTTTTTTAAACAACTGAGCCTTTCTCTGCTCCACCACTAGCGTTGCTTCATACTGAGCTTTTGCAGCGTCATACGCATACTGAAAATCCCGAGGATCGAGCTCCGCGAGCACTTGCCCTTTTTTCACCAACTGCCCCTCTTTCACAAAACGCTTCACCACGCGCCCCGATACCTCAAACGCCATCCAACTTTTTTGAACGGCCCGAATTTGCCCCGGAAACTCAACCTCTTTCACCGCCCCCGTGTCGCTCACTTTTAAAACTTTCACAGGTCGGGGGCGCATTTCCACTGCAGCTTCCTCCTGCTTTTTACAGCTCGAAACTCCCAAAAACGCAGCTCCTAAAACACAGTAAAAAAGAAAAGACATAAAGGAAAACGGGTGATTATCTGATTTTGGATTCATCGGTCTAAATAAGGGTGGGCTACGCAGGAGTTGACAGTTTGACAGAATTTGTCAAACTGAATTTCATGAGTAAGCCACTGGCAGACAAAAAACGAGAAACGGTGCTCCAAGCCGCGCATCAGATTTTTTTACAATTTGGCTACCACCGCACCACCATGGGCGACCTCGCCAAAGCCGCCCAAATGTCCCGCCCAGCGCTTTACCTCATTTTCCCCAACAAGGAGGCCATTTTCCGAGCCGTTGTCACCCGTTACCACGAACAAACCAAAAAACTCAGCGAACAGGCCATAAAATCGAGCCAAACACTCGAAAGTAAACTTCAAGCCTGCATGAAAGCTTGGACGGAAACCGTTTACAAAGAAATGGCATCGTCCCCTGAAGGCAATGAAATCTACGAAGTCGGTTACACCATCATCCACGACCTCAAAGACTCACTCAGCCAAACCTTCATCAATCAACTTCAGGACATCCTAGAAAACGCACCCGAAATTCCAGCGGATCAATTCAAAAAATTAGATATCCCCCCGCGTGATTTGGCAGAACTTATTGCGCACAGTTGTGTTGGGCTCAGACGCGAAGCCAAAAGCTTGGAGCAACTCCAAAACAAACTCCGCAACCTCCGGCGTATTCACCTCTCTGCTCTTGTTGCCCCTTGACTAATGCCTCAGCAAAGTCCACTTTGCCGCCATGCAAGATCCTAGAATTGATAAGCTCGCCCACCAACTCGTTGATTACTCTACCAACATTCAAGAAGGAGAAAAAGTCCTCCTCCACCTCATCGATGTGCCCGACGAACTCGGCATCGCCCTCATCCGTGAAGTGCGCGCCAAAAACGCCATCCCTGTGATGAAGCTCGACAGCGGACGGATTGGTAGAGAAATGAGCATGAACGCCACCGAAGACCAATACGCGCTCATCGCAAAACAACAGCTTGCCGAAATGCAAGACATGGACGCCTACATCGCCATCCGCGGGTCTCACAATATCTGCGAAAATATCGATGTTCCTTCAGAAAAAATGAAGATCATCAGCGGAAAGATGAATGCCGTCACGGATTACCGCGTCAAAAAAACCAAGTGGTGCGTGCTCCGTTGGCCACTCCCTGCCATGGCGCAGCAAGCGAACATGAGCACTGAGGCATTTGAAAATTTCTATTTTGACGTTTGCCTAGCCGACTACAAATCCATGCTTCCCGCAATGAACGCACTCAAGGATCTCATGGAAAAAACCGACCAAGTTCGCATCGTCAACAAAGGAACTGACCTCACATTTTCCATCAAAGACATCCCAGCGATTGTCTGCGGAGGCAACAACAACATTCCCGACGGCGAAGTATTCACCGCTCCGGTCAAAGACAGCGTAGAAGGAGTCATCACCCACAACGCACCCACCGTTTATCAAGGGATTCCATTCGACAACATCCGCCTCGAATTCAAAAATGGCCAGATCGTCAAAGCGGAATCGCCAGGCATGACCAAGGAACTCAACCGCATCCTCGACGCCGACCCCGGCGCACGCTACGTCGGTGAATTTGCTCTCGGGTTCCACCCAGGCATCATGGAACCTATGCGCGATATTCTTTTTGATGAAAAAATTGCGGGATCATTCCACTTCACCCCTGGTCAAGCTTACGAAGATGCCGATAACGGAAACCGCTCTCAAGTTCATTGGGACATGGTCACCATCCAGCGCAAAGACTACGGCGGTGGGGAAATCTACTTCGATGGCGAACTCATCCGCAAAGACGGAATTTTCCTTTCCGAAGACCTCGCAAAACTCAACTTTTAACTCAGAAAAAACTAAAAATTCATTCTGAATAAAACCGCTGGACAGCCCAGCAATCGCCCTTATATTGCCCACCTCAATTGATATTGAATATTATTATCTATGAAAAATAACCATATTGCATCCATTCTCGGAGTTATCGGACTCACCGGCCTTCTCGGCGTGAGTGTTCTCAGCGCCCAAGCTCCTACACCGCCTGCACCCGCAGCGGCTGTTAAACTCTCACCCGCAGAAGTAAAAGAAATCAGCTCCTACATCCTCGGACTTCAGCAAGGTCAAGGACTCGGAGGAAACGGACTCACCGTAGAAGACGTGGACACCAAAGCGCTTGTTAAAGGATTTATTGGCGGTCTCAAAGGTGAAAAGCCTAGCTACGACCAAGCCAAACTCCAAGCCGCTATGCAGGCACTTGGACAAAAGGTTCAAGAGCGCGAAGCAAAAAAAGCTGAAGCCAACCTCAAAGCTGGCGAAGAGTTTCTCAAGAAAAACGGAGCTCGCAAAGGTGTCACCACCACAAAAAGTGGCCTTCAATACGAAGTCATCAAAAAAGGTTCTGACAAAAAATACACTCCACCAACAAGTGGTCAGGACACCACAACAAAATTCCTCGTCAACTACCGTGGCACACTCATCGATGGCACTGAGTTTGACAAATCACCTGACGGAAAGCCATTCCCAATGACTCTCCAAGTGATTCCTGGATTCAAAGAAGCGCTCACCACCATGCCTGTCGGCGCCAAGTGGAAGCTCTTCATTCCATCCAAACTCGCTTACGGACCTCGTTCCGCTGGACCAAAAATTGGACCAAACAGCGCGCTCATCTTCGAACTTGAGCTCGTAGAAATCCAAGCAGCTCCAGCCCAGCAAGCTCCTGTGCCAGTTCCAGTTCCCGCTGGAGCCAAAAAAGCAAGCGCTACAACACCAGCTGTAAAGGCTCCTGAGGCTAAAAAGTCCAGCAAGTCAGAAAAAGCTGAATAAGCAGATCACGGCAATTTGAATTGCCAAATCATCTCATTTCATCAAAGCTGTCGGAGAATAACTCTGACAGCTTTTTTGTATTTCTGATTTTTTTCAACAAACGAACAAACGCCACTCATGACCAATCTCACCTTCTACGGCCACTCCTGTTTTTCTGTTCAAATTGCAGGCAAAACACTCCTTTTCGACCCATTCATCTCGCCAAACCCGTTGGCTAAAGCCATTGATATCGACTCGATCCAAGCCGATTACGTCCTCATTTCGCACGGTCACGAGGATCATGTTGCCGATGCCCTCCCCATCCTCCAGCGCACTGGCGCCAAGCTCATTTCTAACTATGAAATCGTCACTTGGTTTGCTCAACAGGGAATCGAAAATGCCCACCCACTCAACCACGGAGGCGCGGTAACCCTTCCTTTTGGCAAGGTCAAATACGTCGCCGCTATTCACTCTTCCGTCCTTCCCGATGGCACGTATGGCGGAAATCCGGGCGGATTCGTAATCGAGTCGTCCGAAGCAGATGGCGATAACTTTTACTTCTCGGGCGACACAGCTCTCACCTCCGACATGAAACTTCTCGGAGAACTTCACAAACTCGACTGGGCGGTGCTCTGCGTGGGAGACAACTTCACCATGGGACATGCCGATGCTGCAATCTGCGCCGAATGGATCGGCGTTAAAGAAGTCGTAGGCACCCACTTCGACACATTCCCCTACATTGAAATCAACCACGACGAAGCGAAGGCGTCTTTTTCAGAAAAGGGAATCATCCTGCACTTACCCAACATTGGCGACACAATAACGCTCGGATCTCAGTCGACTGAATCATCAAATGCGTCAAACAAGCAACCCGCATTTCGCACGGGGTTAGGATACGATGTCCACCAATTTGCGGAAGGACGACCTCTCATCCTTGGAGGCGTCAACATTCCACACACTCACGGGCTTGCGGGTCACTCCGATGCCGATGTGCTTTGCCACGCCATAGCAGACGCCTTACTCGGCGCCATGGGACTCTCAGACATTGGGTATTATTTTCCACCCGAAGACGATTCCATCGAAGGAATCAGCTCGCTCAAAATCCTCGAAAAATGCAAAGACCTGCTCGCAGAGCGCGACGGAAAAATTCACAACATTGACTCATCCATGATCGCGGAATGTCCGAAAGTGCTCCCCCATGCCGAAGCGATGAAAATCAACATTGCCAACGCACTCGGGATTTCGCCCGAACAAATCGGCATCAAAGCCACCACCAACGAAACCATGGGATTTGTCGGTCGAAAAGAAGGAATCGCCGCCCTCGCCAGCGCACTTATCGAGTTTTAAACACGCCCCGCAAAAAAAACTCCATGTCCACCATCCCAGAGCTTCCCGAAAACGAACGGCCGCGCGAACGTCTCGCTCGGCTAGGCGCGGGAGCTCTGAGCGATGCCGAGCTTATCGCGATTTTCCTCCGCGTGGGAGTTGCGGGTTGCAGCGCAATCGAAGTAGCTCAAAAGCTCATCAAAAAATACGGAAGCCTCAACGCGCTCGGCGGACTCAGCGTAAAAGAACTCTCTCGAGAACACGGACTCGGTCCAGCCAAGGCAGCTCAACTCATCGCCACCTTTGAGCTAGGAAAACGCTGCGCCGAAGAAAAAATGATATCAGCTCCCATGAACAGTGCCGATGCCATCTACCGCGCCATGGCACCTCGGCTCGCCCACGAACGGAGAGAATACGTTTTCATTATTTTACTCGATACCAAACTTCAGGCCATACGCACCATTGAACTCAGCAAAGGCAACTCGAGCTCAGCCCTCTGCGAGCCACGCGACGTTCTCCACCACGTCCTCATCAACCAAGCGCCCGCCTTCGCTCTCGTGCATAACCATCCATCTGGCGACCCATCACCCAGCCGACAAGACCTCACTCTCACCAAAAACATCTCTCAAGCCAGCGAACTCATGCACGTTCGCTTTGTGGACCACCTCATCGTAGGTCGCCCCAGCAGCAACAACCACACCCCCTACTACTCCTTTGCCTCAGAAGGGACTTTGTAAAAAATAGACGTGCTTTTTTACACGAATTCTCACATCCTCAACTTGTATGCAGAACGGACTCAACCGACTACTCATTCTTCTCGCCATTTTTTGCACTTCATTTCTGGCCGTTATCGTTGCCAGAAAAGTTCACAATGGTGAGGACGTGCTTTCCCTTTTCAAAACAAAACAAAACAGTGGGTCCGTCGATGGTCATTACACTCTGCGCAAAACTCCCGCGATTCCAGATCGTGATGTCGACAAACTCGACACCATCAACCGAGAAAATGCGGAACTCGTCCAAGCCGTTATCCCATCCGTAGTCAGCATCGACACCTCAGGCATGCGAAACGAGCGCCTCCGCGATTCATGGGGACGCACTTGGGTTCAACCTCGCGCCGTTCAAGGGCAAGGGTCTGGCGTTATCGTAACCGAGGAAGGTCACGTGCTCACCAACTACCACGTCGTCAAAGACACCCCCAATATCCGAATCACCCTTCACGGCGGAAAAATTGTCCGAGCCAAAGTTATTGGATTCGATCCAACCGTAGATATCGCCGTGCTAAAAATTGAGGCTCCAGGCCCATTCACCCCCCTCAAATTTGGCGACTCTTCAAAAGTAAAAGTAGGCAACCTCGTCTTTGCCATAGGAAGCCCGTTCGGACTCGGCGAAACCGTCACCAACGGCATTATTTCCGCCAAAAAGCGCTCATTTTCCGATAGCCAAGTTGATCTACTCCAAACCTCAGCAGCCATCAACCCAGGAAACTCTGGCGGACCACTCATCAACATTCACGGAGAAATCATCGGAATCAACTCACGCATTTATTCATCCGACAAACAAAACCCAGGATTCCAAGGAATCAGTTTTGCCATTCCCTCAAACGCAGCTTTGAGAACCATGAAAAACATCCTAGATCAAGGCCGACTCATCCGTGGCTTCCTCGGGATGGCTCTCGAAAATATGAGTCCGCTGGTTCGCCAACATTTCAACTACAACGCTCCTGGAGGCGTCCGCGTTCTCGGGCTCGCTCCTGACGCTCCCGCCATCAAAGCCGGCATGCGCCAAAACGACATCATCGTTCGCTTTAATAAACAAGATATCAACAACGCCCGTCAACTCATCACCCTCATCCAAAAAAGCAAAGTAGGTAGTCAAGTAACCCTCGACATCTGGCGTGATGGAAAACTCCAAACCATCACCCCCACCATTGGCAATGCCCATGAATTTAACCTCCGCCTTCTCAAAAAAAGAGAATCAACCACCCAGCATAGCCGGCCCTCTCCCAATAAAACAAAAGCAGTTCTCAAAGCGATCGGGCTCATGGTGCGCGACCCATCACCCGAAGAAATAACTGAAGGTGTCCAAGGAGTTATCATCGAACAAGTCCTTGCCGACAGCCAACTCAAAGGGCAGGTCGTCACTGGAGATATCATCCGCGCCATCAACAACACCCCCGTGCGAGATAAATATAATTTTTTCAAATCTCTCGTGGAATCTCTCACCGTTCAAAAAACAGAACTCATCATTCAACGAGGACAAAACATCATTAAACTCACGCTTTCTCCCGTGAAAAAATAATTCTCGTTCTTCCATGCTTGAAATTCTTCACACCGATCCCTGCTTTGTCATCGTCAACAAAGTCAGCGGAATGCTTTCGGTCCCTGGGCGAGGGCCTGAAAAAATAGATAGTGTGACCCACCGAGTAAAACTCATGTTCCCGGGTTGTATCGAACAACCCGCTGCCCACCGACTCGATATGGACACATCTGGGCTCATGGTTGTCCCCCTCACTGCCGATGCCCACCGCCACATTTCTCGGCAGTTTCACGAGCGACAAACGCGTAAACGTTACATCGCGCTACTCGATGGAATTTTACCCGCCACTTTTGGAAACAGTGGCACAATCGAGCTTCCATTCCGTCTCGATGTCGAAAATCGCCCTATTCAAATCTACGATGAGGTGCATGGTAAAATGGGAACCACGCACTGGAAACGGCTTGCAGATGAAAATGGGCACACCCGTATCGACTTCACCCCTATCACAGGTCGCACTCACCAGCTTCGGCTTCACGCCTATCACGAAAAAGGGCTCGGCATTCCCATTATGGGAGATCCGTTTTATGGGAACGGCACAGGGCCCGGACAACTCAAACTCCACGCCTGCGAGCTCACCTTCTTCCACCCCGAAACCGAAGAAGAACTCACCTTCGTTTCTCCAGCTCCGTTTTAAAAAACACGAAAATAAAGTGTTTGTTTTACAATCTCTATTTTCAGATTGTATCGTTTCAGAGGAAATGGCTATCCTTCTGGAGTTTTTATCATGAAAACACTTTATCTTATCTCTACTTCGCTCCTACTAACGCTCTACCCAGCGTCTGCGGACTGGCGGACGGATATTGGCTGGGATGAACTTCAACGTTACGCAAACGATTTTCAATTTTCCCTACCTACAGGAGCAGGCGTCTACCTCGAGTCTGCTGAAGCAGGAAGCAGCTACATGCCCGATTCAGCAAACTCAGCCTTTTCCAATATCACAATCGATAACATTTCTAATACAAGTTCAGGCATTTCAGGACACGCTACAGCCGTCTCCAGAATTTTTTACGGACTCAACACCAGCTTGCTAAGCGGGATCTCTCACGTAGGGGTTCACTCAGCAACCCCCTTCATCAATGATGTTCTAGGCAAAAATCCCGTTGGCTCAACTGACGCCAAAATCATGAACCATTCTTATATCTCTGCTGCAGACCCTAACAATGAAAATACACTTAACGAACTTATCAAACGCTTCGATTTTTTCTCACAAGATTCAAAGGTAATCAATGTCATCGCCATGAATAATGGCAATACAACCACAATTCCTCCTATATGGGGAAGCGCTTACAACACCATTTCCGTTGGGCGCACCGATGGCGCACATTCTCACGGCAACACTCCAGCAAACTACCCAGGACCAGGTCGCCAAAAACCCGACATCGTAGCTCCAGCCTCTTACACCAGTTTTTCCACACCCGAAGTTTCCTCCGCCGCCACGCTTCTCTTTGCCAAAGGAATCTCCACTAACAACACTGACGCGACCCACGCCGACACCATCAAAGCGTGTTTGCTCGCAGGAGCGACCAAAGCCGAATTTGAAAGCTGGAGTCAAACTAGCACAAAACCTCTCGATTCTGTATTCGGCGCAGGCGAACTCAATATTTTTCACAGCTACCGCATTTTAGAAAAACCAGAATCCAATCCTGGCAATGTGTTTTTCCGAGGCTGGAGCCGAAACACGGTAGCAGAGAACACTTCACGCACCTACACCTTTACCACGCCCAACTATCATTCTCCCCAACTTTCAGCCGCCTTAATTTGGCAGAGAGATGTGACTAAATCTTGGTTCGGTTATACCTACCAACCCCTTGCCAACCTCAAGCTCGAACTTCTCGATGCCTCAGGCAACGTCATCCAGACCAGCGACAGCAATCTCGATAACGTCGAGCACATTTGGAACACCCACCTCACCCCCAACACAACCTACAAGCTCAAAGTTAGTAGTGCGTCTTCTTCCACAACCTCATTTTCCCTCGCATGGCGTGTAAACGGAACTCCTTTAAGAAAAATAGTGCTCTCACTTAGCGGAAACGATGTGGTTCTTAACTTTTCAGAACTCTACATCAACACACCCTACACCGTCCAAAAATCTTCAGACATGCATACTTGGGCCGACGTTCATACGTTCACAGCAACCAACTCAACCTCCTCGTGGACCGATAGCAACGCCGCCTCATCAAACGCTCCTATCTTCTACCGACTCCGTTTTTTTGCTCCGTAGACTTTAAAGTCTCATTCTCAATTCACGGAGCCATAGCGGGAATTAAGCGTCAACAGCATCTTCCTGACGTTCAATATCTTTCATGGTAACCATTCCTTGAAGTCGACGTTCATCCATAGCGCTCACTACAGGGAGGTGCTCTTCCCCAGAGTCTAACATAATCTTCTTAACTTCTCGAATCGTATCCTTCGGATGCACTACGATAAATTTCTGATCCTCGATCAGGTCACAAACATTGGTTTGCGCATCCGCAGATTTAAGTTTTGAGCAGGTTACAAACCCAAGCAAAAGACCTTCATCATCTACCACGGGATAAGTATTATAATGCACACCAAGATGCCTGATCTTTTTCAATGCCTCCTTCGCTGTCATTGAACAAGTCAAAGAAATCACATCAAGGGTCATAATCGCAGCAATCGGCAAGCCGAGATAATCTTTAGGACTCCGATAAGATGTCATGTGCTTCAAAGTAATACCATCGTCCAACAAGAGCGCATCATAAATAGGCACGGCACGGCACTGACGCGCAATCGCCCACGAGAGGATATTCCCCCCCATCAACGGCAAAATCAGCGAGTAATTCCCCGTCATTTCAAAAATGATAATCAACGACGTAAACGGGCACCGAACGACTGAACCAAACATAGCCCCCATGCCTAAAAGCACACATCCCCCAATCACTTCGGACTCAGGAACACTTCCAATAATCGACCAATGGTGATCGAGCTGAACCAAACCCAAACCAGCTAAACCACCAAGCATCCCCCCAATAAATAAAGTTGGTGAAAAAAGTCCACCACTACCGCCACTGGCATAGTTGATCACCACCGAAAGAAACTTAAAGGCAAGCAAGCAAAAGAGAATACCAACAACCAGTTGGTTTCTAAAAGCCGCCTCCAAAGATTGATAGCCAATACTAAAAACTCCACTTTGCGCATTTCCCTGAAGGCCAGTAAACCACCAAGTAAAAAGACCAAAAGCTCCGCAAAGCAATCCACCAATCGCAGGCGCATACCAAGATTTCAGCCACCGACAATCTCTAATCCAACGGCGAAGTCTTAAGATAGACTCCACAAACAAATGCCCTAAAAAACCAGCAACAACTCCCAAGGGAATCGCCACAAGCATCCACACAGCCGTTTGGTAATGGAGAGTCAAATGAGTCGAAATAACTGGATCAGCCCCCAGCAAAAGGCGACAAACCGCGGAAGAAATCACCACAGCAACCACCATCCCCCCAATCGCTTTGGTCGAAAAGTTATCGAGCAATTCCTCAAAAACAAAAGTGATAGCTGAAAGCGGCGCGTTAAATGCCGCTCCGATCCCTGCGGCCATCCCTACTGGAATCATCGCTCGGATACGCTCAGGGTCTTTGAAGAAAAAACGTCCAAGCCGAGAAGCAATCGCAGAAGAAGCGTGAACAATAGGACCTTCACGACCAAGCGCGTTTCCCAGTCCCACATAAAGCGTTCCCAAAAGAACCCTCCAAACTCCAGTAGCTGTTGGGATGTAACCACCATGGTTGTAGTAGGCATCTTTTGTCTGAGGAATACCACTTCCCGCCGCGCCCGGCACATAATAACGAATGGCTAATCCACAAATAAGTCCACCCAATGCTGGAGCGCCCAACATCAAAGCGACAAATTTCCAAGTCTCAATCTGTGATGTCGCCAATGACCACAATCCCTCAAAGGTGTAATGAATACCTAAATGAAAAATCACCGCCATCACTCCACAGAGCAATCCACAGATCATGCATGCCAACAAAAAGCGATCTCGATCGTTAAATCGATAACGAATTTTTTCTGATAAAGGATGACGAGAAGAAGGCATGATCGTGTGCGCTCAATACAGCTTCCCCACAAAAAAGTCTAGATTCGTTTTTACTTTTTAGGGCATCATCCATCATCCGCGTTCGATTCTAATCGAATCACAGATCGATGACATCCAAAGCCGAAATAGCTTTTTTGAGTAAGCTCGCAGGCCACTGGCCTGGAGCAGTGGGCTCATTTCCAAGATATCCGTAATTCAACAACGATCCATACTGCGCGTAAAGCAAACGAGATACTGGAGCCAAGGGGCCCATTCCCATAACAGACATCGGATGAGTTTTGCGCTGGAGAAGGTTCGCGCACGGAACAAAATCTTTAACGCTCTGGTGATACAGAGCCAGTTTAACAATGTCAGACTCTTCCCCCAGATCGACCATCTGCTGAAGTTGATACTCTTCCAGCGTCTGCTCAAAATTGTGGTAAGAAAGGATCAAGCCTACTCCCTGACAACGGATTTCATGAATCGTTTCTTGAAGATCTTCATAAGAGGCGAGCTCTACATCAATCCAAGTAGCTCGATGCGCCACAGCCTTCAGCATTTCAGCCCTCTCTTGAATACTTAACGCGGTCAAACCACCCTCGTCCGCACTACGAGCGGTAAACAGTAACGGAAATTTTGAAAATCGATCCAACTCCAAATCGAGAGCCTCTTGGTGCCCCGCCATACCATCTAAGCGAATCTCCAAAAGGTCACACTGCGAAGGCAATTCCACAGGTTGCAAACAAGCAAGGTGGTTAAGTGAAGCCACGGATCCCACCACAAGCGGGCGTTCAGGAATAGTCACTTGACGTTCAGAAGACATGGTTGCGAATGTCACCCTCTCCAGAGCACTTTGTCAAGACCGACCCCATTCCAGAAACCCATCATGCTCCCTCCTCCAACATCTTTCGGGTCACCACATAACTGGCGCCACAACGCGGGCACTTCACTTTGATTTCATCGGATCCCTGAAATAGCTCATCTGGCTTTTCTTTCCAGGCATTCAGTGTCGGCAAAATTCGCTCGATACTGCATCCACACCGAAATTCAAATTTACGAGTTTCGAGCAGCTTAGTTTCTTCCTCTTCAAGAATTTTTGAAGCCATTTCAGGAGTTAACGCCTCAAACCACTCTTCGTCAAAATCGGGCTGGGCTGCGATGAGAACATAATTTTCATCTTCTAAACGAAAACACCGAGCGGGTCGCTGTTCACTTTGTTTGTAATAATGCTCAACCCAATCCATCGGATCATTCGTTTCCAAATGAACTGTCGTTGTTCTCGGTTTTTCTCCTGGAAGTAAAGTTTGGCTATAAAGCAGGTTGCGATCGGACTCGCGAACGTCTTCGGTGAAGAGTCGCCCCGTGATATTTTGACCATTACTGCT
>CAZOWD010000025.1:0-16023 GCA_964583225.1 uncultured Verrucomicrobiales bacterium
GACAAAGAGAAAAACAAATCAGACCAAGGCCAAGAACAAGACAAAGACAAACCCCAAGAAAAACAAGGCCAAGACAAACCCAAACCACAACCTGGAGACAAAGACAAAGCTCAAGAAAAACGCGATCAAGCAGGCAAAGCCAACAAACCACAGGATCAAAAAGCCCAGCCATCTCAAGCGGCTCAGGCACAACGCATCCCCGGTCAAATGACCAAGGAAGAAGCCAAACGCCTACTTGAGTCCCTCACAAACGAAGAAGGAAAAATCCGACTTTCTATTCCTAGACGCAACCACGGAAAATCTAGAAACACATCTCCAAAAAGAGACTGGTAAACCCCAGTCAAAAAGAACCCACAATTTTGCTCTAACACCCATGAACCAAACGAAACATCCTCTAACTTTTATAACCACTGTAATCGCCTTGATGGTTTTGGCTCTCCCCGCCATAGCCAAAAACGTAACCGCTACCGCCCAACTTGATCGTAGCACCGTTGCCGTTGGAAACGCGGCCGTTCTCAACATCACCATTAAAGGCGACAACAATGCTCGCGTAACCCTTCCCGAAATCGATGGACTCTTCATGCAGTCCAGAGGGCGTTCCTCCAACTTCAGCATCATTAACGGCAGGATGTCCTCCAGCCTAACGCTCCGCTACATTGTTCTTCCCGACAAAGAAGGCGATTACACCATCGCCCCCATCACGGTTGAATCCGAAGGATCAAAAATCACCATTCCTCAAAAGCCAACGCTCAAAGTCACCAAAGGGACACCTCGCGTAGCCCGCAATCAGAACGTTGCTCCAAGCGGATCAGGAAACTCAAACGCACCAACGCCTCAAGCGTCTATCAACCCCAAAGACATCGCCCATCTCGAGATTGTAGGCCTCAAAGATCATGCCGTGGTTGGCGAGCTCATTCCCGTAGAAATCCGCGCTTATTTCAAACACAACTCACAAGTTTCTCTTGCTGACATTCAATCTGCGCCTTCACTCGACGGCTCATCTTTCACCGTCAAAACCGACACTGAAAATCCACGACAAGGCACCACCACACTCCATGGAGAAAACTACTACGTCGTCATTTTTAAAGCCGCCATATCCCCCATCAAGCCTGGTGAGTTTAAACTTCCCTTCTCCATGGACGCCACTGTTCAAATACGAGCCAAACAAAAAAAACGCGCGCGTTCCCGTCGCTCGCACGGATTCTTTGACGATCCGTTTTTTGATGACGTGTTTGATCAATTTTTCACTCAAACCGTTCGAAAAGAGATCCACCTCACCTCAAAACCGATCACGATCAAAGTCACTCCTGCACCTAGCGAAAACAAACCCAAAACGTTTAATGGGGCCATTGGAAAGTTCACGATCAGCGCCACTGCTCCCTCTACCCCAATCCACGCAGGTGACCCCATCACCCTCACGGTAAGAGTATCTGGAGAAGGCAACCTCTCCCGACTCAAAATGCCTCCTATGGTTGATGGATCTGGCTGGAAAACCTACCCCGCTAAACACCATCTAGAAAACGCGGACAGCCTAAGGGCATCTGGAACCGTCGTCTTCGAACAGACCATCGTGCCTCGTAACCCATCCGTTACAGAAATCCCAGCCATCGAACTGGCTTATTTTAATCCCGAAACAGAAACCTACCAAACAGAACGCACCGTTCCCATTCCAATCAAAGTGCTTCCTGGCACAAACATCGTTGAACACAAAGCTTCGGATGCCTCAGAAAACGGCACACCTCAACCCGACCCCAAAGCGCAACAAAACCAACAACTTACACCATACACCCATCTTGGATGGCTCCGCAAAAAACGCCTCCTCGACAGCACAGCATTTCTCGTCACCACGGGTAGCGTCTCCTTCGCATTCCTCGCATTTGCAGCGGGACTTGCATGGACACGCAAACAAAACACACCCTCACGCAAAGCCGCTGCCCTTCAAGAACGTAACCTTCAGTCTGAACTCAAGCTCATGAACGATGCTGCAGAGCAACAAAACACCAGCGAGTTCTTCAAACACGCAAAACGCGCCACTCAACTTCACTGGGCTAAAAAATGCAATATTTCTCCCGATGCTATCACTCCAAGCGACATCTCAGACCAAGACGCTCGCGAGATTATTGAAATGGCGGACTCACTGGCATTTTCACCTGAATCCCCCAACTCAATCGATCTTACGCACTGGAAACGCAAAATAGAAAAAATGCTCCTCACCCTTATTCTCGCCATCGGATTCTTCACCTTTGGTGCCCCTAACCTCTCGGCTCAAGAGGCAACAAATGCTCCAAGTCCGAGCAGCGAAGTTCAATCCAGCGATGCCCAAAATGCCATCAACCAACAATTCAAAATTGCCTCGCAATCAGGCACGAGTGTTCTGCTCGCCCAAAACATCATCACAGAAGCTAAAGAAGCCAATCAACCTGGCGTGCTTGAGTGGGGTGAATCCACACTCAAACTTCGCGCCGCCGAATGGGCACTCATCGGATCGGCTACCGTGCTTGTTGTTTGGTCTGGCCTCCTCGCCCTTGGCGTTTGGAAACGCTGGAAAGTTAAAACCCACATCATCAGCACATTGATTGCAATTCCTCTGATCGCACTCGGAGTTTTGGCCTATCAAAAAACCATACCACCCGCCCACGATGCCGTTATTCTGTATCCTTCGACATCCCCTAAAGGGCAACCGCTCAGCACAACCAATATTCTCGTATCTCCCTTTGACACGGCGGAAACAATCAGTAACCTTCCTTTAGGCGCTCACGTCACCCTCGACCACTCCGCGCCAGAAACCAACGGATACCTGAAAATCATCGATCCAAGCACCCACACATCGGGTTGGATCAAAAAAGAACTCGTCCGAGAAGTCGGCGAATAACATGGCACCATAAAACGCACAAAACTGGAGCACACCCAAAAACATATGCAAATAAACAACAAACAATTCACCTACCTCCTGCTCTCCTTGCTCACGATGCTTGTTGGGTATGCCTACTTGAGATTTGCGTATAAAGTTTCCGACACCTTCCCGTTCACTCAAGAAATTGTTCTCATTCTTCTCGGCACCATCGTTACTATTTTCATCACCGCTCTACTTCTCAACAAACAAACCGCCGTTGAGATCGAAAAGGAACAAAACATCAAATACCTAGAGCTTAAAACAAACACGTATGAGAAACTTCTCAACCTGCTTGAGGAAATGTCTCTCATGGAATCCTTTTCAAAGAAGGAGCTCGTCAATCTGAAGTTTATCACCCACCGACTCGCAATTATCGCCTCGCCAAGCGTTCTCAAAGAATACCAATCGTTTCTCCAAGTGATCAACACTCTCTCCGCCGATAACAGTTTTGTAGGAGACAGCGACCAACTCCACTGCGCGATTAGCTCCCTAACGCTCAAAATACGCAACGATCTTATCGGGCTTCCCCAAAATTCCCAACTCTCATCTAAAGCTATCGAAAAAATCATCCTCGATAACTCAAAAAATCAGAACAACGGGTCTAATCTCACCTAAAAGAGCTCGCGATCGCATCATGTCCACCCAAACACTCATGAAAGACGGACTCGGAGAACCCGCGATCCGTCGTATTTCTAACGGACTCATCGCCGCTGGGGCTGATTTTGCGACTGGCGAATTTTATCGCGATGCCATGAATGGGCTCGATTCCTTGGAGCTCAAACAACGCGTGGATCACCTCGTTCACGTCATCGGGAAGCACCTCCCAAAAGATTTTGAAAACGCGGCACGCATTTTAGGTAAAATCCGCGACCACTGGGATCTGGGCGATCCAGACGACAGCCTACGCAACTTTGCAGCTTGGCCCATCATCAACTACGTAAGCAATTACGGGATCAATCACCCCGACATAGCGCTTCCTCTTCTCAGGTATCTCACTCCATTGTTTTCTGCCGAGTTTGCCATCCGCCCTTTTCTTCTCATTCACCCTGAGCAAACCTACAACCAAATGACACTTTGGTGTCTCGATTCAGACGAACATGTGCGTCGGCTCGCCTCCGAAGGGATTCGCCCCCGCCTCCCGTGGGCGCCTCAACTCGCTCAATACATCGATGACCCCCGCCCCGTTCTCTTCATTCTCGATTCACTCGTCGATGACCCGTCCGACTACGTGCGCCGTTCAGTAGCCAACAACCTGAACGACATTTCCAAAGACCATCCGGATCTCGTCATTGAAACCTGCAAACAATGGCAAGCCGATCAAGTTCGAGAACGCCAATGGATTATCACCCGAGGCACCCGAACACTTGTCAAAGCAGGGCATCCAGAAGTATTTTCCCTACTCGGCTATACCCGAAAACCCAAGCTGAAACTCGGTGAACTCTCAATCACCCCCCAAGCCATCCAACTCGGCGAAACTCTCCATATTTCGATCCCCATCACTTCAACGAGCGATAAAGTTCAGAAAATAGTGATCGACTACGTGATTCACTTCGTAAAAGCCAACGGAAAGAGCAAACCAAAAGTGTTCAAATGGAGAAACCTCCAACTCAAACCTGGAAAAACAACCATTTTAGAAAAAAAACACACCATCACGGAAATTACAACGCGTCGGTATTACGCTGGGATCCATAAATTAGAAATCCAGATCAACGGAAAAGTTAAAGCGTCTTCCGAATTTGAACTTTTAGAAAACAAGGATTAGCACCCTTCCAACTCATTCTGTCATCCGTCTTTCCAAACTCTTTCTATTATTGACAATTAAGTCTTAATTCGGTTCTTAACTCACCTCCATGAGGCTCGTTCTTTACTCTCTTTTGTTTCTCGGAACCGTTCTGCTCGTTTTAGATCTTAAAAAGAAGGTCGATCAAATTCCAAAACCCGAAAAACCCACCTCTGCGCAGGCTAACTCGGCTCGATCGCCTCAGTCCTCAAGTTCGGCCTCCTCTATGCCCAAAGGACACCCCGCTGGACATCCAGATATCCAGCAAGCTCTCAAGCAATACACCAAAGCGATCGAGGCATCCCCTAACAAAGCATCGGTCTACGTCGACCGCGCCAACGCTTACGTCGCCAATCATCAGTTTTCCAAAGCGCTGGCAGATTTAGACAAAGCGCTCACCATCGAGCCCAACAACACCACCAACATCCTACATCGAGGCACCATTTTTCTCAACCTCAAGCAGGACGACAAGGCGATTCAAAACTTCACTCAGGCTCTCAAAATCGATCCCAATTTCACCAAAGCGCTTATCTACCGAGCCATCACGCATTTCCGAAACGACCACTTCCAACCCGCGCTCGACGACTGCTTGGCAATCCTCAAAAAAGACCCCAAATTCACAGACCTCCACATCACCATCGCACAGTGCTACCAAGGTCTAGGTCAAAAAGAAAAAGCGCTCGAACACCTCGAACTCTACTTAAAAACCACCCAAGACGCCAAAGGCAAACAACAGGCCGAAGCGCTCAAAAAACAGTGGCAGGCTCAGTAATAAACAGAAAAAACTCACCGAACCACCCCATGAAAACTTTTCTCGCACTCACCGCGCTCCCACTCTTTTTCTTCACGGCCTGTGAAAAAAAGGGAGAAGTCTCTCATTACCAAGTCGAAAAATCCCGCGTTGAAAAAGCAACTCCCCCGACAGCGACAACGATGTCCAACGCTGGAGGCATGAAATCTCCCTCGGCAAAATCCACTTACACGTGGACACTTCCCAAAGGATGGAGCGACCAACCAGCTAGCGGAATGCGACTCGGCACCATCATCATCCCCAATGGAGATTCCACACTTTCTGGTGGCGTCTTTGAATTTGGTGGAGACCTTGTAGGAAACATCAACCGCTGGCGTGCTCAGATCGCACTCCCCCCACTTCCCGCCGATCAAGTGCCCGCTACTCTCACAGCGTTCGACACCCCTCTCGGAAAGAATGGCAAAGGGTTTGTTACGCTCCTCATCAACCCGAACTCCCCAGAAAAATCAATGCTAGCCACCATCATCCCAAGGCCAGCAGGCACGTCAGTTTTTATCAAAGTTACGGGAAAATCCGATGACCTCAAAGCAATTCAATCAGATTTCAACCAATTTGCAAAATCCCTGAAATCCGCGCAGTAAACACAGAGAAGGCACACTTTTCAAAAGCCAGACCACCCAAGCTCAAACAGCTTCCACAATGAACGCTCTCAAATCCAAACTCCAGCCACTCGCTTCGGCTGCCATTTTCTACTATGCCAGCATCTGGCTTGTAATGCTCGTCGTCGTTGGCACGGTTTCTCAGAAATTTTTTGGTCTTCAAGCCAGCTTGGAAACTTACTTTTCCGCATGGTTCATCCAACCCATGGACATGCCCATTTACCTACCATCGGGACGACTCATCATGGCGATCATCATGGTAAACCTCACGGCTAAACTCATCATAGCAACCAAGTGGAAAGCCAAGCTCCTCGGCATCAACATCACGCACATTGGCGTCATGCTCCTCATGATTGGAGGTATGCTTACAGCCTACACCACCACCGAAGGAAGCCTCGCGCTCCGCGAAGGGACATCCTCTGACACATTTAGCGATTTTCACCAACTGGAACTCGCCGTCACGGACCACTCCCCGAAAGATCACGATGCTGTCACCGCGTTCTCCGATGGATTTTTCACCTCCGACCAATCCTTCTCAGATCCAGCAATTCCATTTCAATTTAAGGTGCTCCACTTTTATAAAAACTGCACCCCCACTAAGCGCGATACCTCAAACGCAACGCAAACGGACAAGCTTCGCCAAAACGCCAAGCGGTTTCAATTTCAAAAACTCCCCACCGATAAAAACGATCAAAATGCTGGAGGGTTAGAAATCGAAATTTCAGGAGCAGCAGAGCCCGACAACGGCATTTACGTTTTTTACTACAATCCACGCCAAGGGCAATCCTCTGCCACCATCAAAGATAAAAAAGGAAACGACTACACAATCACGCTCCGCCCTCGGCAATACAAACTCCCCTTCACCGTTCACCTGAAAGATTTTGAAAAACTCGACCACGCCGGCACCATGATGGCGCGCTCATTTAGTTCCAAAGTCACCATCACCCAAGGATCACACAGCGAAGACATAAAAATCTATATGAACCACCCGCTCCGCCGCGATGGATACACACTCTATCAAGCGTCCTTCTCTCAATCAGGAGCCGCGGAAACCAGCGTTTTCCAAGTTGTGCACAACAAAGGACGGCTCATGCCCTACTTCGCGGTCATCGTCATTACGCTTGGCCTGCTCATCCACGTCCTCATCCAAGTTCCCAAACTTTTAGCCCGCAAAAAAACGGCAATCTCCCATTGAACACTCAACCCTAGTTTCCATGTTCAAACTTCTCACATTTCTCTCGTCTCTCATTCTCGCTACGTCAGCAATCGCTCAGGCGGCCGATCAAACTCCGCCCAGAGAACTTTCTCCCGATGCTGGAAAAATCCTAGCACCCATTGCGGTGCAAAATGCAGGGCGCCCTAAACCATTCGATTCGTTTGCTCGGTTTAACCTGCTCGCGTGTTACCACAAATCCTCCCTCAAAACCTCAAATGGGAAAGAACAAGCCAACCAATGGCTTGCCCAACTTTTGCTCGATCCCGAAACAGCCTATCAAGTCAAATGCTTCCGGATCCGAAACGAGGACCTCATCGCCGACCTCGGACTCAAAAAAAGCGCCGATGGACATGACTTTTACAGTTTTAACGACCTCCGAGGCATCATCGATTCCCAACGCGACCGCATCCAAGCAATTGCCGCACGCCCCAAAGACGACCGCACACTCATCGAATCCCAACTTCTCAAACTCAGCAATGCCGTTTGGGGGTATTACACCATCAGCCGTAGTTTCACCTGCCTCACCCCTGAGATCACCGTCACCAATGATCGACTCGCCAAAGAACTCGACCTCACACCAGGGAAGCCTGTCAGTTTTTTTCAACTCTACCTCCGATGGGAAAAACTAGCCCCACTCGTCAACCAGCTCAAAGGAAACTTTGATAGACAAAACCCCTACCATAAAGCGATTTTTGAGCTGGCCTCTCAGCTCCGCGACATGCAACTTCACGAAGCAAATCTTGCGAGCGTTGCTGTCATTCCCGACGCCAAAGATCCCATTTACGGCACGTGGCTCACTCCGTGGAAAGCTCTGGACCCCGACCAATCGCTCACCGACCACCAACTCAAGCAACTCACCGCACTCGAGGCTGCCGTCACCGCACTCGTGCACAACAACAGCGACGAGGCAAAAAAACAGATCGACACTCTTCAATCACTGGCCCCTGCTAAAATCCTCAAACTCACCAAAACCGAGCTTACTTACAACCGGCTCGATGCCTTCACAAACAGCATCGCCTTTTACATCCTCGCTTTTCTACTCCTCTGCTTTAGCTGGTTAATATTTGGAAAACAACTCCGCTGGGCGAGTTGGGGATCCCTCCTCATAGGACTCCTCCTCCACACTACGGGCATCGCCCTACGAATGATCATTCGCGGTCGTCCCGCCCCAGTCACCAACATCTATGAATCCATCATTTTTGTGGGCTTCACCTGCGTCCTCCTCGGATTGATCATCGAGTGGAAACGCCGTGACGGGCTCGGTCTACTCATCGGCTCGCTTCCAGGAATTATCCTTCACTTTGTCGGATTTAAATACGCACTTGATGGCGATACCATGGGACGGCTCGTCGCTGTGCTCGACTCAAACTTTTGGCTCTCCACCCACGTGGTCACCATCACCATCGGCTACGGAGCCTCAGCTATCGCTGGATTTATAGCCACTTCCTACCTCTACGTGCGCCTCTTTAAGCCCAACAACAGAGAACTTCTCCAAAGCATCTCAAAAAACTTCATCGGCATCACCCTGCTCGCCCTCCTCTTTAGCATCGTAGGCACTATCCTCGGAGGCATCTGGGGAGATCAATCATGGGGACGTTTCTGGGGCTGGGATCCCAAAGAAAATGGAGCACTCCTCATCTGCCTCTGGCTCCTTATCGTCGTGCATGGCAAATGGGGCAAACAACTCAACACGCTAGGTGTTGCCACCATGCTCTCACTGACTAACATCACCGTCCTGCTCGCGTGGTTTGGCGTCAACCTTCTTGGCGTGGGTCTCCACTCCTATGGATTCACCGACGGCGCGCTATTCAACCTCACCATTGCTTGCCTCGCAATCCTCGCCCTCACCCTCATTCCTGCGGCTCTCATTTATTTCCGCGACCTCGCAACGCCTAAAAACCAGCTCAACTAAACCATTTTTTTCTCATGACATCCAAAGAACGCTTTCTCGCAGCCGTCCATCGCCAACCTCACGACCGCACACCGGTCTGGATCATGCGCCAAGCTGGTCGCTATCTCCCAGAATACCGGGCACTCAAAGAAAAATACTCATTTATCGAACTCGCTCAAACGCCCGAGCTCGCAACTCAGGTTTCCCTTCAACCTCTTCAGCGTTTTCCTCTAGATGCTGCCATTATTTTCTCCGATATCCTCATCATCCCTGAGGCGCTCGGTCAACCCTACCATTTCAAAGACGGCGGAGGGATCGCCATGGATTACCTCCTCGATTCTGAAGAAAAAATCAACGCACTCGACGCCTCCGGAATCGAAGAAAAACTCGCCTACCTCCCCGCCGCCCTCCACATGACTCGCTCGGAGATTGGAGACGAAAAAGCCCTTCTCGGATTCGGTGGCTCCCCTTGGACCCTCGCAGCCTACATGACCGAAGGAGGCTCGCTCAAAGACTGCTTGGCACTCAAGTCCATGTTTTACTCCAACCGTCCGCTCTTTGACAAACTCATGGATAAAGTCACCTCCGCCGTGATTGACCTCTTTAAAATGCAAATAGCCGCAGGGATCGA
This sequence comes from uncultured Verrucomicrobiales bacterium, assembly GCA_964583225.1. GTDB lineage: Bacteria > Verrucomicrobiota > Verrucomicrobiia > Verrucomicrobiales > Akkermansiaceae > Oceaniferula. The sequence continues at coordinate 9,822 of CAZOWD010000025.1, forward strand.
TGCCGTGCAAATCTTCGACTCCGCTGGAGCGTTCTGCCCCGCGCCCCACTACGAAGCGATGTCCATGCAGTGGATTAAAAAAATCACCGCGGCTCTCCCCGCCGATTTCCCAGTCATTCTTTTTGCCAAAGGCATGGGACACCTTCAAAAAGAACTCGTAGCCTCACAGGCCAGCGTGCTCAGCATCGATTGGACCATCGACCTCCCCAGCTACTACGACACACTTCCAGAAAACGTCTCTGTGCAAGGCAACCTCGACCCGATCATCCTCAGCGCCACACCCGAAATCGTTCGCACGGAAACCATGCGACTGCTCGAGTCCATGCGCGGACGCCACGGTCACATCATGAACCTCGGTCACGGAATCCTCCCATCCGCCAACCCAGACAACCTTCAAGTTCTCTGCGATACCATCGCCGAATTTCACGCGTAAACAAACACACATTCTGTTGGCGAATCTCCTATAAAAACCAACGATCACTTCCAATCTTTCACGTCCATGCTCATTCCCGACCTCAATCTCATCCGAAAATACAATCAGCCAGGACCACGTTATACGTCCTACCCCACGGCGCCTCATTTTTCCAACGAGACGTCAAAAACGGCTCTCGCCAGCCAGACTGAAAACGAAACCAGCGACCTCTCGCTCTACTTTCACATCCCTTTCTGTCGCTCGCTCTGCTGGTTCTGCGGATGCACTAAAATCATCACCAGTCAGCAAGACAAAGCGGATCATTACATCGATCTCCTCGAAAAAGAAATCGACATCTTTTTACCCAAAGTCAAAGCAGGGCGTAAAGTTTCCCAACTCCACTTCGGAGGAGGCACACCCAACTACCTGACCCCCGCACAAATCGATCGCGTTTCAGACATCATTCACTCGCGATTCGACTTTCACCCCGATGCCGAACTCGGCACCGAACTCGACCCGCGCACGCTGACCCAAGAACACATTGCAGCCTTTCAACGGATGGGAATCAACCGAGCCTCCATGGGCGTTCAAGACACCAAGCCCGAAGTTCAAGAAGCCGTCCACCGGATCCAATCCGATGCATGCAATCGCAACGCGCTCCAATGGCTCCGCGAAGCTGGAATTTCCTCCTGCAACCTCGACCTCATTTACGGGCTTCCCAAACAAACTCCCGCTTCGTTTGAGAAAACGCTCCACAACATTCTAGAATACGCCCCTGATCGACTCGCCGTTTTTTCCTACGCTCACGTGCCATGGATCATGCCAGCTCAAAAAATTCTCGAAGCAAAAGACCTGCCTGGGCCCGATGCCAAAATCCAGATGTTGGAGAAAATCATCACGATCCTCACGGATAACGGCTACCACTACGTAGGCATGGATCACTTTGCAAAAGAGGATGACGAACTCGCTATCGCCCAGAAAAACGGCACACTTCAGCGCAACTTCCAAGGGTATTCCACCCACGGAGGCGTCGAAATAGCCGCCTTTGGCATGTCATCGATCTCCCAAACATCTCGTTCTTACCGCCAAAATTTCAAAGATATCACCGACTACGGGCAAGCAGTCAACGAAGGGCATTTCCCCATCGATCGCGGAATCCTCCTCACCGATGAAGATATACTCCGGCGCGACCTCATCATGAGCATCATGTGCCAGCTTAAACTCGACTACGCCGCTAAATCAGCTCAGCACGGGATCGATATCCCCTCAGCCTTCGCCGATTCTATTGCGTCTCTCAAACCCATGGAAGACGACGGACTCGTTGAGCTACTTCCCGACCGCATTCAAGTCACCGAACAAGGGCGTCTATTCATCCGCAACATCGCCATGAGTTTCGATGCCTACCTTGAAACGGGAAAAGGAAAGTTCTCAAAAACAGTTTAAAACGAAAAAAGGTTATTCTTTACACCAGCAAAGTTTCAAACTACCCACATCGGCATGACTTTTAACGAATTAGGGCTCTCTGAAGAAGTCCTCAAAGCCGTGGTCGAATCTGGCTACGAAACTCCTACACCCATCCAAACTCAAGCCATCCCTCTCATCCTTGAGGGAAAGGATCTCATTGGAGCCTCCCAAACAGGCACAGGAAAAACGGCTGCGTTTGCACTTCCTTCACTTTCTCAAATCAAACCACTCGGAAAACCTCAAATCCTCGTTCTCGAACCAACCCGCGAACTTGCGCATCAGGTAGCCGAACAATTTGAACATTACGGCAAATACACCGGATGCAAAGTGGCCCTTCTCTACGGAGGTATGGGATACGGCAAACAGGATGAACAAATGGCTAACGCCGACATCGTTGTGGCTACTCCAGGCAGACTCGTTGACCACTTCTACCGTGGCACCATGCGATTTGGTGATTTAAAAATCCTCATTCTCGACGAAGTGGATCGTATGCTCGATATGGGATTCCTCCCCATCGTGCGTAAAATCGTCAACCTCTGCCCATGGAACACCGAAGAAACAAAGAGACAAACTCTCTTTTTCTCCGCCACCATGCCACCTGCTATTCAAGGATTTGCTCAGTGGTGCCTCCACAATCCTGAAAAAGTCGAAATCGCACGCCGCTCCGTTCCAGACACCGTAAAACACGCCTTTTACCCAGTTTCAATGGATCAGCGGGACGAACTGTTGCTTGAACTGCTCAAGCGCACCGACTTCAACTCCGTGATGATTTTCACCCGCACACGAAAAGAAGCGGATGACGTCACCCGCCTCATCCAAGGAACGGGGCACAAAGAAGTCGTCGCCATGCACTCCGACGTCAAACAATCCGACCGACTCAAAGCTCTCGCTGGTTTTAAAGCGGGAACCTACAACATTCTCGTAGCCACTGATGTTGCGGCCCGTGGAATCGACATCTCAACCGTCACGCACGTGATCAACTACCGCGTTCCCGAAAATGCAGAAGACTACGTGCACCGTATCGGTCGCACAGGTCGTGCCGAAGCCGAAGGCGATGCATTCACGATCCTCACAGCCGACGAAATAGAATTTGCGGATGCCGTAGAAAACTTCATCGAAAAGAAAATCGAACGCAAAAAACTCGAAAACTTCGACTACATTTACACCGCGCTTCTCGACGACTCCCCAGGAAAATCAGTCCGCAAAAAACGTCGCCCCGCGCCCAAGCGTCGCCGGCGTTAGTCTCAGATTCAGCGATTTTCTAAATCACAAAATCACCCCTAATGCGCGTCCTCGCTATTGACCCCGCCATCCGCAATACTGGCTATGCCGTGCTGGAGGGGGATCATGCGGGGCAACGCGTTCTCGATTTTGGAGTCATTTCCATCCCCGTAAAAATCCCCCAATCTGGCGCACTTTCCGCCATTCACACGGGAATTTCCAACATCATCAAAAAATGGGAGCCCGATGAAGCTGCCGTGGAAGGCATCATTTACGTGCAATCCCACCGCACAGCCATCACCATGGGAGCCGCTCGCGCAGCGACGCTCATCGCAGGTGCGGAAGCTGGGTTAAAAATCTTTGAATACGCACCACGCAAAGTCAAACAAGTCGTTACTGGAAATGGATCGGCCGACAAACAACAGGTTGCCTTCATGGTGCGGGCTCTACTCGGGTTAAACGAAACTCCACCGCATGACGCGGCAGACGCTCTCGCCATCGGAATCGCTCACCTCACCTCCAGCGACCCCCTCAAAGCTTCCATCTTAAAAAGGCAGCAAGTTTAAGCCGTTTTACAATTGGACTCCCTTCAGTTAAATACAATCTTCAGTTATGTCTCAACAACGGACTCAAACACCCATCCTCATTTTTTCGATCATCGCTGTCATGGCGATCATCGCAGTGGTTCTTTTCATGAATCGCTTCAACTCAAAAAAAACAACCACCCCAACGCCACAAAAGCCCGACCTCTCGCTTGTTGTTAACGGGAAACACGTCGACGAAACTCCCACAGGCTTCACCCAATCCCCAGAAGAACTAGTAGGTCACATCAAAGAAATCGTTCTTCAGGTAAACGAGTCAGGAGACGCGCAACCACTGATCGACCTCATCGGCTTACCCAACCTTACAGCCAATCAAGTCCGAACCCTGCACCATCTTTCAAAAAACAAACAACTCACTCTCGACTCAACGCAACCATTCTCTGGCAAAAATAACGATTGGACGCTCCACTTGGCCAACAAAGAAAACATTCAACTCAATCTCACCCAAAAGGCTAATGGAGAATGGGAAGTCAACCGAGTGATTCTCCCTACTAAACTTCCCACAAAAAACAAAGCCAACGCACCCAAAAACAAAACAGCATCCACACAAAAAAACGCTCCCAAAGACATTGATGCTGCAACCGCCCAGAAAGTTGTCGAATCATTTCTACACGCTCTGCTCAACCTAAATCCATCAGCAACAAATCCCTACACCGACTCCCAAAAAGTTTCTTACGCAACACTCACGGGACTTTGTATTATTTTTGAAGAAGGGCGTTACACGCTCGACTCGCCTAAACCTATTCGAAAAATGTTCCTCAACAAGAACACGGCGGGATGGATCGTGCGTCTCAAATCTCCCGATACTAACATCAAAAAAGTGGCGATGCTCGGCATCACCACAAAACGGAGCAACCCAGATGCACCTTGGAAAATTACAGAAGTTAATTTCGACAAACTTCTCTCGGACTACGCCGCTCGATTCTCTGATGGAGACATCCACTACGTGCCCCTTGTCAAAAATCCACAAGGAGGAGATTCCATCGTGCTTTACTTTGAATTAGATTCCACCCGAATCACTCAGCGCACCAAACAACAACTCAACATCATCGCCAATCTGCTCAAAAATGCCCCCAACAAAAAACTCACCATTTCAGGATATACCGATGCTTTGGGCTCTGACAACTACAACCTCAATCTCTCGGCACGGCGAGCCAAACAAGTCATGTCCTACCTTGCCAGCCAAGGGGTAAACACAGGTCAAATGAAACTCACTAGCTTTGGCAAAGCCAACCCTCGGCAACCAAACACCTCTGAAGATGGCCGACGCGCCAATCGCCGCGCAGAAATTCTCCTCAATTTCTAAATAAACACGGATCAAATTACTCTCATGAAACAAAAACTTTTTCACTTTGGCATCGGCATCATCGTCCTCGCAATCGTTGCCTTTGCTGCAAAAAGTTTTTTACGCCAACAACCCCGCCACAACATCCCAGTTAAATCCATGGGATCTTGGCAGCAAGCCGACGCCCCACTGGGATTTCCTGTCGATGGGAAAGTCCCCCCGTTTGACTTCCGCTTTATCCAACTCACCGCTTTCGAACGAGCAAACATCCCAACAGCGCCCCACTATTCCTCCCCCATGGGAAGCGAATACGGAGCTCTCACTTACAACGCCCAACCATTCTGGGCCAATAATCTCAAGCGCGGAGGACACCACACTGGCGATGACCTCAACGGCATTGGCGGGCAAAACACCGATCTCGGCGATCCCGTTTACGCTGTGGGCAATGGACTTGTCATTTTCAAAGGGCGCCCCTCTGCGGGATGGGGAAATGTCATCATGCTCGCCCACCGACTACCCAACGGGCAAATTCAAATTTCCATGTATGCCCATCTCCAAAAAATACTCATCGCTTATGGAGACCTCGTAGCTCGCGGGCAAAAAATTGCAACGGTAGGCTCTGCCGACGGAATTTACCTTGCCCACCTTCATTTCGAAATGAGAGATTCCACGGGAGTTTTCATAGGGCGCGGGTATGCCTCGCACAAAAAAAATCACCTCCCCCCTAGCGAAACGATTTCAAAACACCAAAATACAAACAACCTCCCATTGCTTCCCATCATTAGAAAAGATCAAGAGGACACTCAAAACGAAGAAATTACGATAAAACATGAAATATAATGTTTGCGTTTAACGTAATTTCTCTGCACATCCGCCCCGCTTCAAAAAAACTCAGCTCCTCATGAACCCAAACAATAACGAATCTGATTTCATACCTCCTAGTCTCGAAGAAATTTCTAAGTTACTACCTGCCTATGAAATAATTTCATTCATTGCAAAAGGAGGAATGGGAGCCGTTTACAAGGCAACCCAAAGATCTCTAGACCGCCCAGTTGCCATTAAAGTCCTTCCCCGTCACTTTGGGGAAGATGCAAACTTTAGCGCGGCATTCGAAACGGAGGCCAAGTGCATGGCCAAGTTTAATCACCCCAACCTCATCAGCATTTATGATTTTGGGCAAGTGGACGGCTTGCTCTACATCATCATGGAAATGGTAGA
>CAZOWD010000026.1:0-15589 GCA_964583225.1 uncultured Verrucomicrobiales bacterium
GGGATTTGAGGATTTTTTCCAAACGCAACATAAACATATTCTGAAGTTCATGTGGTTGTTTCATCCCATGCTTTTCCATGTATTCGCGGTGTTCGGGCGAGGCTTTCCACGCGTTGACGTTTACTTCATCTCCTCCAACATGGATGTAGGGGCTTGGGAAAAGGGCGGCGATTTCACCAAAAACATCATCGAGCATTCGGTAGTTGTCTGGATTGACGACGGAGAGCACGTTGCCCGAGAGGTTGTGCACGTCTTTGCCCGTTTCTTTGTCGGTTTTAGGCAGAACTTGTGGGTAGGAAAGAGCGATGGCCATGGCGTGTCCAGGGACGTCGATTTCTGGCATGATTTCAATGTGCAGCGACTTGGCGTAGGCTACGATTTCTTTGATGTCTTCCTGCGTGTAAAATCCGCCGTATTTTTTCTTAGCGATGGGGAGTTTTTTGTCCCATTTAGGAACGGGAGCTTGGGTTCCTGGTCCGCGCCATGCACCTATTTTGGTGAGTAGCGGGTATTGTTTGATTTCGATTCTCCACCCTTGGTCGTCGGTGAGGTGCCAGTGAAATTTATTGAGTTTGTGTGCTGCCATGGTGCGCAGCAGGTGTTTGACGTAATCTTTTCCCATGAAGTGGCGGGCTTCATCTAGCATGAGTCCGCGCCAGTGGAAGCGTGGGGCATCTTCGATGGTGCATACGGGGATTTTTCCGTTGCTGGGGAGTTGGAGTAAAGTTTGAAACCCGTAGAACGCACCAGCGGGAGTTGATGCATCAATGGAGATGGAGCCTTTTTGAGGGACGGTGAGTTTGTATCCTTCAGGGTTGGTGATGGATGTGTTTTTTTTGAACTCAACAGGGATGGATGAGGCGTTTTTGGAAGTTTGCGAGGCCAGTGATTTGCAAATCTGAACGGTGCTTTTGAAATCGGCTTCGGTAGATTGAGGGGCGAAGGTTGTAGCGTCTCTGTTTTGCCCCGAGGCTTCATACTTTTGGGGAAGGGGGATGAGAGCTGGAAGCGTTGATTCTGCCGATTGTGCTGACATCGGAGAAACAACCAAAAGCGAGAAAGTGGTTAAGGAGGCGAGGGAAGAAAAAAGTTTTAACATGAAAATGGAAATTTGTAGATTCTACGGGGGTGAGCGCGTTTTTCTTTCACCAAATAATCAAAGATGTGAGCGATATGAAAATGCCACTCCATGGATCATGAAGTGGCAGAAGGTGGTTGGGAGGATTTTTCGGGACTATTTATTAGGGAGTTTGGATCCGTAGAGTGAAAATCCCGTGGTATCTTCGATTTTGACGTTGAAGATTTTGCCCGTCAATTTTTCAGCATCGCCATCGAAGATGACAATTTTGTTTTGGCTGGTGCGCCCCATGAGTCGGGATTTGTTGGTTTTTGACGGCCCGATGCAGAGCACTTCTTGCTGGGTTCCTACAAGTGCTTTGTTTTTCCGCACCGCGATTTCATTGACGATGCGAAGAAGCTCTTGGTTGCGTTCTTCTTTGACGCGCTCGGAAATTTGCGCCTCCATTTCCGCTGCGGGAGTGTTGCGGCGTTTTGAGTAGCGGAAGACAAAGGCGTTGTCGAAATCGAGTCGTTTGACGGTTTCGATTGTTTTTTGGAAGTCCTCCTCAGTTTCGCCAGGGAAGCCAACGATGATGTCGGTGGTGATGGCGAGATCGGGGCGAGCCTCTTTCATGTTTTCGCAGATTTGGATGAACTTTTCGTTTTTGTAAGGGCGTTTCATCTGCTTGAGAATGGTATCGCTTCCGCTTTGCATGGGGAAGTGGATGTGGCTACAGAGCTTGGGCAAATACGTAAAAGCAGCCACGAGGTCTGAGCGGTATCCGATCGGGTGCGGGGAGACAAAGCGTATCCGTTCGAGCCCCTCAATGGCGTGAACGGCTTCGAGAAGTTGGACGAAGGGGGATTTGCCGTCGACGATTGGAAATTCGGTGCGCCCGTAAAGGTTGACGATTTGGCCGAGTAACGTGATTTCTTTGAGCCCTTTAGCTACGAGTTCTTTGCACTCGAGCACGATGTCGTCGATGGGGCGACTCCGTTCCTTTCCGCGAGTGTCGGGCACGATGCAGAAAGAACAACGCATGTTGCACCCTTGCATGATGGATACAAATGCAGAGGTTTGATCCGCCTGCATGACGTGATCGCGAATGGTGTTTTGAGAATCGGTTTCTTCTTCGATATCGCAGACGCTTTCGCCTGAAAGTGAGAGGGCGGGGTCGTCCATCCGCTGTTCAAGTCGGCGGGAAAGGATGCCGTCCACGTATTCAAAAACTTTGTGGTATTTTTGGGTGCCTACAACCACGTCGAGGTGGGGGATGTTGGAAAAAAGCTCATCGCCACGACTCTGAGCCATACATCCCATATAGCCGTAAACGACATGAGGTTTTTTTTGACGGTGTTTTCCCATCATGCCCATTTTTCCAAGTGCCTTTTGCTCCGCTTGGTCGCGAACGCTGCATGTGTTGATCAGGATGGCATCGGCTTCGAACTCGTCATTGGTGACGGTGTAGCCACCTTCGACAAACATTTTGGCAACCTGTTCGGAGTCTCTTTCGTTCATTTGGCATCCGTAGGTTTTGATAAATACTTTAGGCATGGCTGTGTGCGTGGTGTGGGGTTGTTAAAAGCGTATGGTTGGGAGACGGAGGGGTATAGGAAGGTGGGGGTATAGTCAAGGAAGGGAGTTTTTTTGAGGTGACTATGAGGAGTGGCTCGTTTTGTTGTGTTGGGAAGAAAGAAAAATCCCGTCCCCTCCAGAAAAGAGGGTCGGGATGAAATAAGTTTGGTGAAAAACTTTTAAAGTTCTCCTGCCTCTACTTTGGCGGCGCGGACTGCACGCTTGCGCTCGTGGGGGTCGAGCAGTCGTTTGCGGATGCGGAGGTTATTTGGAGTGGCCTCGAGAAGTTCATCAGCGGCAATGTATTCAATTGCGCGCTCAAGAGACATCTTGATGGCGGGGGAAAGCCCAACCGTGATTCCTTTGGTGGCGGAACGGTGGTTGGTGAGTTCTTTTTTCTTCACTGGGTTGCAGGGAAGATCGTCTTTCCGTGGGTTTTCTCCGATGACTTGCCCTTCGTAAACTTCTTCGCCAGGTGAGACAAAAAGTTTTCCGCGCTCTTCCAGAGGAAGCAGTGAGTAAGTCGTGGTGACTCCAGTTGCCATACTGACTAGCGTTCCGGTGCTCCGCGTGCTGATGGGACCACAGTGAGGTGCGTATTCTTTAAAGAGGTGAGACATGACGCCGTGTCCGCTGGTGAGGTTGAGCAGTTCAAATTCAAAACCAATCAATCCACGGGTGGAAATGGTGGCTTCGATGGTGGCTCCGTGGGCATTGCTACCCATGTCCTCGATGCGAGCGCGACGGTTTGCGAGAGTTTTCATCACGCCGCCGGTGTATTCCTCAGGAATTTCAACAAAGAGAGTTTCAAATGGCTCAAGCGTTTCTCCAGAATCACTTTTTTTGGTGATAACCATGGGGCGGGAAACGAGAACCTCGAACCCTTCGCGGCGCATGGTTTCTACCAGCACTGAGATTTGCATGGCGCCTCGGGCAGCCACTTCAAACACACCTGCCGTGTCGGTGTCGCTGACTTCGATGGAAATGTTGGTTTGCACCTCGCGATCCAAACGATCTTTGATGGCGCGTGAGGTGACGTGTTTTCCGTCGCGACCTGCAAAGGGGCCGTCGTTGATAGAAAACTGCATCTTCACGGTTGGTGGGTCGATTTCGACAAATGGAAGTGGTTCGGCATCGGGGTCAGCGGAGAGCGTTTCGCCGATATCGATATCTTCAAATCCAGAAACCCCCACGATGTTGCCTGCAACACCTTCGGCGGACTCAGAACTGGCAAGACTGCTGTATTCAAATACTTTGGTGACTTTGCCACGGGTTTTGGTTCCGTCTTTGCGGAGGAGGAAAATGCTGTCGCCTTTTTTCACGGTGCCACACTGGACTTTTCCAAGAGCGACCCGACCGACGTAGTTATCCCAAGAAATGTTGGATGCCAGCATTTTGAATGGGGCTTCAGCGTCGGAATCGGGAGCATTTACGTGCTCGATGATGGTTTCGAGCAGTGGGGTTACGTCTTTTTGTTCGTCGTCGAGAGAGCGAACAAAAAATCCGTTTTTCGCTGATCCGTAAACGAATGGAGCCTCAAACTGCTCCTCAGAGGCATCGAGTTCGAGAAAAAGCTCAAGCACTTGGTCGTGCACGGCGAGTGGATCACTGTGGTCGCGATCGATTTTGTTGACGACAACGATGGGTTTAAGCCCTTGCTGAAGCGCTTTTCGGAGAACGAATCGGGTTTGTGCTTGAGGTCCATCGTGGGCATCCACGAGAAGAAGCACGCCGTCTACCATTTTCATCACGCGTTCAACCTCACCGCCGAAGTCGGCGTGACCAGGGGTGTCCACGATGTTGATCGTGTAGTCTTTCCATTTAACCGAAGTGTTTTTTGAGCGGATGGTAATTCCTTTTTCACGCTCGAGATCCATGGAGTCCATGGCGCGCTCGCCAGCTTTTTGGTGTTCGCCGTAGGCGCCACCAGCTTTGAGAAGTTCGTCCACGAGAGTAGTTTTGCCATGGTCCACGTGGGCGATAATGGCGATGTTTCGAATATTATTAGTCATATTATAAATGCAAGGGGGTAGGTAAAATCTTTAAAGTCTTGCCGTCATGAGATATGGCGGGCGCGGAGACTCCTTGATTTTAAACAAATTGCAATCCTGAATATGAAAAACTCTCAAAACTGGGGGCTTTTTCCCGTTTATTCAACCGTCACGCTTTTGGCGAGATTGCGTGGTTGATCGATGGCGCAGCCTCGGATGCGAGCGACATGGTAGGAGAAAAGCTGAAGCGCGACGGCGGCAGGAATAACTGCGGTGTATTGCGGACAACTTGGGATCTCGATGACGTGATCGCAGGTAGCTCGGGCCTCTTTATCACCTTCGGTAATCACACCTAAAATAGGGGCTTTGCGGGCTTTGCACTCGGCTACGTTGCTGAGGGATTTGTCTTGGCCTGGTCCTTCATTGAGAAGGGCGATGACAGGCATGGATTCTTCAAGCAGCGCGATGGGACCGTGTTTGAGTTCGGCGGAGTGGTATCCTTCTGCGTGAATGTAGGATATTTCTTTAAGTTTGAGTGCGCCTTCAAGTGCTACGGGGAACATGTAGCCTCGACCGATGTAGAATGCGTTGTCGTAATGAGCATAGTGCTCGGCGACTTTTGCAATTTCGTCGTTTTTGGCGAGAACTGCTTCGACAAGTGATGGAATTTTTTCGATTTCTTTGGCGATTTGAATTCCAGATTCACGAGAAAGCCGATGGGCGCGGGCTATTTTGAGCGCGACCATGAGAAGAACGGAAACTTGGCTAGTGAACGCCTTGGTGGAGGCTACGCTGATTTCAGGGCCTGCGTGGAGGTAAATCCCTCTGCCTGTTTCGCGGGCGATGGTAGAACCGACAACGTTGACGAGCGCTGCCACGAGAGAACCTTTGTCGACAGCCTCTCGCACGGCGGCAAGCGTATCGGCAGTTTCTCCAGATTGGCTGATCGCGAGCACCATATCGCGACTTCCCACGATGGGGTTGCGGTAGCGAAACTCGGCAGCTTGTTCGACTTCTGCGGGGATGCCTGCAAAATCTTCTACGGCGTATTCTCCGATAAGTCCCGCATTCATCGAAGTTCCACAGCCCACGATAAGAAGGCGCTGAATGTCAACGAGTTCGCGCGGAGTGAGGTTGAGCCCAGAGAGGATGGAGGTTCCCCGTGTGAAATCGAGGCGGCCACGGAGTGTGTTACGAATGGCTTCGGGTTGTTCAAAAACCTCTTTGAGCATGTAGTGTTCGAATCCGCTTTTTTCTGCGGCATCGGCCGACCAATCAATTTCTGCTGGTGTGCGGGTGACTGTGCCAGAGTCGAGGCTTTGAATGTCAATTTTGCTACCTTCGATACGGGCAATGTCCCCGTCGTCGAGGTAAATGGCTTGGCGAGTGTAGGTGATGATCGCCGAGGCGTCCGAGGCGACGATTGTTTCGTCTTCCCCTAATCCAATAACGATGGGTGAACCACTGCGGGCTACGACGAGCACGCCGGGTTCGTCCACGGACATCGCGGTGAGCCCGTAGGTGCCTTCCACTTCTTTAAGTGCTTGGGTGACGGCTTTGAGGAGATTGCCATCGTAGTGGGACTCTATGAGATGCGCGAGAACTTCGGAGTCGGTCTGAGAAATGAATGTGTTTCCTTGGGCTTGAAAGCGCTCACGTAAGGCATTGTGATTTTCAATGATTCCGTTGTGAACGATGGCGATGCGTCCTTTGGGTCCTTGGTGGGGGTGGGCGTTTTCTGTGGTTGGTGGCCCGTGAGTTGCCCATCGGGTATGGGCGATGCCACAGTGGGCGCTGTCCAGAGTTTCTAGCTGATCGTCCTGTTGAATGAGTTCGCTAAGCCCAGACACTTTACCGCTTTGTTTTCGGACAAGAATACCATTTTCTCCCGTGTGGCTGATGAGGGCTATTCCAGCGGAGTCATAGCCACGGTATTCGAGTTTTTTGAGCCCGCTGATGAGAACGGGCATGGCGGTGCGTTTTCCTGTATATCCTACGATTCCACACATGTTTTTTGAGTTGGTTTGTTGTTAATATTGTTTGTTTAGCTTCTGAGGTCGTACTGGATGATGTCTCCAGGGCGGGTTGAGGAGTTGGCGGCGAGCTTGCGGCCAGGGTAAATGGAGGTGTGTATGCCCGTGTGCACGTTGTCTCCGATGATGGATCCAAACTTGCGACGTCCGGTGTCGAGCAGTTTGCCATCGACCATGCTGCGGTGGTTTTTGCCATCGTGGCGGAAGTTGGAAGTAATGGTGCCAGCGCCAAAGTTGACGTTGTCGCCGACGACGGAATCGCCGAGGTAACTGAGGTGTCCGATGGCGGTATTGTGACCGACAATGGAGTTTTTGATTTCGACCGCCTGCCCAACGTGACATCCATCACCCACGGTGGTGGAGCCTCGGAAGTAGCAATTCGGTCCGATCTTGCAGTTGCGTCCGATAACGACATTTCCCTCAATCACCACACCTGGGAGAACTTTGGATCCTTCTCCGACGTGTAAAATTCCATCGATATGGGCAGCGGGGCTGACGTCGCCGATGTAATTGGGTTCGGTGAGGGCTGAAACGATTTGTTCATTTACATCGAGAAACTGCCAAGGGTGGCGGATGAGAAAGGAGCGTTCAGAGGCGATGACGATAATGTCTGCCGTGCGTTCCCCGATCCATGCAAGCGTGTCGCCATCATGAGATTCTAACACTGCGGGAGCTTTGGCATCGGCAAGTTTTTTCCAATCGTCACGGGTGACCCAAGCATTTTTGATGAGGTAGGCGTTGGAAATACCTTCGGCTTGTAAGGCTTGAAGTTCTCCTAGAGTGGAACCTGCAATGAGTTGTTTGTGGCATGAAGATTCTACGTGGAGAGGCCAGAGACTGGCTTGTTCTTCGGGTGTGATGGTGAGTTTCATGAGGTTTGAAAATGGAGAAGTTAAACGCCAATTGTGTTTTGAATGGCAGCAGCGATGAGGTCAGCTTGAGTCTGAGCGAGATCGGCATCTTTGCACTCGGTGAGCACGCGGATTTTGCGTTCGGTGCCAGAGTAGCGAACGAGGACTCGGCCAGATTCGGCAAAGGCAGCTTCGGCTTCCTGAATGGCTTGATGTACTTCGGGAATGGACTCGATCGGTGGCTTTTCTTTAACTTCGAGACCAAGTAAAACCTGAGGGTAAATTTTCATGCCGCCAGCGACTTCTGAGAGTGGTTTCCCGTATTTGCGCATCATGGAGAGAAGCATGAGCGCGCTCATGATACCGTCGCCCGTGGTGGCGTGGTCGGAGTAAATAATGTGGCCTGAGTTTTCTCCGCCGAGGTTGTATCCTTTTTCGCGCATGCGTTCGATGACGAGTCGGTCGCCAACTCCTGTGGTTTCGAGCGTGATACCACTTTCTGCGAGGGCATCGCGGAGTCCAAGGTTGCTCATGACGGTGGCTACGAGGGTGTTGCCTTGAAGTTTGCCTTGGGCATGAAGTGATTTGGCGCAGAGGCAGAGGATTCGATCTCCATCGACGACGTTGCCGAGTTCGTCACAGAAAATCACGCGGTCGGCATCGCCATCAAAGCAGATTCCAACGTGCGCGTTGTGTTTTTTGACCATGGCTGCGGCGTGCTCTGGGTGGAGCGCTCCACATCCTTCGTTGATGTTGCGCCCGTCTGGATGAACGGAAAGTTTGATGACTTCGGCACCGAGTTCTTCAAAAATGAGTGGGCCGACGTGGTAGGCTGCCCCGTGGGCGCAATCGACTACGATTTTGAGACCTCTGAGTGAGTTTGATCCTACGGCATTTTTGGTAAATTCGATATAACGCCCCATGGCATCGTCAATGCGGATGGCTTTGCCGAGGTCGCATTTGGGGAGAGGTAAGTCGTCGGCGAGGATGAGTTTTTCAATTTCGAGTTCAAGCTCATCGCTGAGTTTAAATCCATCGCGACCAAAGATTTTAATTCCGTTGTCTTGGTAGGGGTTGTGGGAGGCTGTGAGCATGATTCCCGCATCGCAGCACATGGATTTAGTGAGGTGAGCGACGGCTGGCGTAGGTGCTGGGCCCGTGAGTAGCACGGTTGACCCTTCGGAAACGAGTCCGCTGGTGATGGCGGTTTCGAGCATGTAGCCAGAGAGGCGGGTGTCTTTTCCGATGACTACTTTGTGGCGTTTCTGTTTGTCGGTTGAGAGCACACGGGCTACGGCGCGTCCAATGCGGAGGGCGACTTCGGGTGTGATTGGGTATTGGTTGGCTATGCCACGGATGCCGTCGGTTCCAAAAAGTTGAGCTTTCATAATTAAGAAGGTGGGATGATTTTAGTTGAGATTTCTAATTTGAATGTTGTGAATAAGGAGTAAAGGTTTTTGTTCAAAAAAAAATGAACATTGCGGTTTTCTATGTTCTAAAGGGGCTTGAGACTCCTTTGAGGAGTTCGTTTTTTCAGCATTTTTCGCAGAGGGATCAAAATAAATCCAAAAAAACAAAAATCGAATAGGAACGGTCAGACTACTGGATCGGATCAAAAGAAACAATCAACAAGGTGTTTTCGGTGACGCTCCAGCGGATGTTGTAGCCACAGATTTGGCATCCGTAGGTGCGGGGATTTTCTGAATTTCCTTTTTGGTATGCGGGGCGCGGGTCCACAGCGAGCGTGTTTTCAATGAGTTTTTGAGTGGCTGGCTCTAGTTTGGAAAGATTGAGTTCTGGGTGCCACTGAACCTTGAGCAGATTAGGTGCTGTGGGAGCAAAGCCTGAAGTGGCGTCAGGGATGGAATCTGCGTAGGGGATGTAAGGTTTGATATCGAGGATCGGGGTGCCATCGACAAGGTCAACGCCTCGAAGGTGTAGAATGGGGGAGTCCGGATGTGAAAAATCGATGGAATCTAGTCGCACGACGGAAAGTCCGATTGGGTTGGGGCGAAATGGGGCGCGGCTGGCAAATACGCCCACTTTTTCGTTGCCTCCGAGTCGGGGCGGTCGGACGGTGGGTTTCCAGTTTTCTCGGACGGCTTGGTGAAAGAGAAAAATGAGCCAGACGTGAGAAAATCCATCGAGCCCCCGAACGGCATCGGGCGAGCGGTAGGCAGGCTCGAAAACAAGTTCTCCCCAAGCATCGTCCACAAGTCCAGACTGACGGGGAACTCCAAATTTTTCTCCGTAACAGGTGTGGATGTGGGCGATGGGTTGGAGGTTCATGGTTTTTGTATGATTTTTAGAATCACATTAGTGGATCACTTCAGCATTTTTGGTGAAAGGATCGTAATAATAAAATCCGCGTGTTTTTAGCTGAGGTAGATGCGTTTTCAATCGTTTCTCAAAGTCGGTGAAATTTTTTTCTTTTGCTGGCGTCCATGCCGCTTCTGCGAGAGCGAGCAGTCGTGGGAAGGTTAAAAAGTCCCGCCGTTTTTGGGTTTCTGTGGTTTCAGTCCACAGACAGGCTTGGATTCCGAGAATTTTCCCTTTTGGGTGATCGGGGAGTTTTAACGAATCTGGAAAAGCGTAGACGTCGCTTAGAGGGCTGAATGCTCCTCCCCAGCGTCGGCCAGATTTGTGGGATTCATCCTGCACAAAATCAAAATAACAGGGGATTCTTGGGCAAAGCACAACGTCAAACCCCTCGGTTAGAGCATGATTCAAAAAATCCGTTTTATCGTGCCTCCACCAGAAAACTACAGATTGATCCGTAGGGAGCCCAGCATGTGCGATTTCATCCCACCCTCCAGTTTTATACCCTAGATCATTAATCACCTTCGCAAAACGTTGATTAAAGCGTTTTTCGATATCTTTAAGTTTTAACCCCTCATCCTGCATCAGTTTTTTAACACTTGGAATTTCGGGCCATTTCTCCCAGCCAAAATGCACTTCATCTCCCCCAAAGTGAATCACTCCAGCGTCGGGAAAAAGCTCTGCTACCTCTTTGAGGATATCTTTTAAAAAGGCGTCTGTTGCTGGATCAACGGGGTTGAAGGTGAAATCTGGATTTTTTTTCGATCCTCCGCCCGTAAATTCAGGATAGGCGCGGATCGCGGCAGAGGCGTGCCCGGGCATATCAATTTCAGGGATTACGGTGATATGGCGTGCTTTGGCGTAAGCAACAATCTCTTTGATTTGCTTTTGGGTGTAAAATTTAGCGGGAGCTTTGGGGGCTTTTTGATTTCCAATCCCGCCGATACTTGTAAGTTTTGGGTATTTTTTGATTTCGATCCGCCACCCTGTCGAATCCGTTAAATGCCAGTGAAAGCGGTTGAGTTTGTAATACGCCATCACATCGAGCAGTCGTTTTACCGCAGCTTCTCCCGAAAATTGTCTCGATTCATCGAGCATAAATCCACGCCAAGCAAACCGTGGGGCGTCGTTAATCACTACGCAGGGAATCGAGATGCCAGCTTCTGTTTTTTTAGCTCCGTGGAGGATTTGTAGTAGCGTTTGCAGTCCGTAAAAATGACCGCTCGGAGTGTCGGCATAAATGTTGATCACTTGGGGCGTGATTCTAAGTTGGTAGGCGCCCTCGTTTAGTTTGGGTAAATGGTCGGCGCTTGTCTTGCCACGCATTGCTCCACTCAAAAATTGAATGGCGCACGGAGCATCTGCTGGAACTCTGCGTAAGTTCAGTCCAGTCTTCGCATTTAATGCCTCTAATACTGAGGGCAAAACTTTCATGTTGGCATATACAAAAGATCCAGACTTTAAGGTGAATTGCCCCTCTTTGGATTGAACCTGCACGGGTTTTGGGATCAGTTGATCCACGGTGGCCAATAAAGAACCACAAAGCAAAACTGACACAATGGCGAAGATGGAGATACGCATGGTTAAGGATATACGAAATCGTTCTCGTTCTTTCAAGTTAGGAGTGTGAAATGTTCGGATGCGAACAATGGGGGGGAGCCTCAACTTTTTCAAACTTTCTATCGCTTCCAAATAAAAGCCCCAAGGGGTGCTTGGACTCCTCGGGGCTGAAATTTTGGTTGAGATGGGTAATTTTAAAGCCCTGGATATTTTCCTTTGAGGCGGAGTTGCACAAATGATTTGGCGAGAGCCGCCTCCAAGTTTGCCACGTCTTCGATGTCTTTGTCGTGGTCGAGCTTTTCCAATTGAGCTTGAGCACGTTCAATGGCGGCTTCAGCAGCGGCCACATCGACTTCAGCCTCATCGAGAGCCATGTCTGTGAGGACGAGGACGCGTTCTTTTGTAACCTCCGCAAATCCACTACCAATCGCTAATTTTTCTTCTTTCCCGTCTACGTGGTAACGCAGAATTCCAGGATCAAGAGAAGATACAAGCGCGGCGTGCATTTCCAACACACCCATCTCCCCTTCAGAACCAGGGAGATAAACGTCGGTGACCTCCCCCGAGAATCTTTTTTTCTCGGGTGTGACAATTTCGAGTTGAAGCATGGTGGTTAGTTGAAGGTTAAAGGTGATTGGAAGTTTTTAAGATTACCCGCGATCAACGGTATCGAGTCCGCCTTTCATGTAGAAGTTGCCCTCTGGAACGTCATCACATGCTCCAGAAAGGATTTCAGCAAATCCTTTGATGGTTTCTTCAATGGATACATATTCACCAGGGGTGCCGGTGAAGATTTCTGCCACGTGGAATGGCTGAGAAAGGAATTTTTGGATTTTACGAGCGCGGTAAACGGTCAGTTTGTCCTCGTCTGAAAGTTCATCCATACCCAGAATAGCGATGATGTCCTGAAGGTCCTTGTAAGACTGAAGCACGCTTTGGACGCCACGGGCAACACGGTAGTGTTCCTCTCCCACAATGTCGGGAGCGAGAGCCGTGGAGGTGGATGCGAGAGGATCCACAGCGGGGTAAATACCAAGCTCAGCAAGAGAACGCTCAAGCACGACGGTGGAGTCGAGGTGGGCGAAGGTGGTAGCAGGAGCAGGGTCGGTCAAGTCGTCCGCAGGCACATAAACGGCCTGGAAGGAAGTAATGGATCCTTTGTTGGTTGAGGTGATTCGCTCTTGAAGGTTTGCCATTTCCTCTGCGAGAGTTGGCTGGTAACCCACGGCGGATGGTGTCCGGCCAAGAAGCGCGGAAACCTCAGATCCAGCTTGGGAGAAACGGAATACGTTATCGACGAAGAGAAGCACGTCTTGGTTTTCCTCATCTCGGAAATATTCAGCCATGGCGAGCGCTGAAAGAGCGACGCGGAGACGTGCCCCTGGAGGCTCGTTCATCTGTCCGTAAACGAGTGCCACTTTAGATTTTGAAAGGTCGTTTTGGTCGATCACGCCCGCTTCAGACATTTCCATGTAAAGGTCGTTACCTTCACGAGTCCGCTCACCCACACCAGCAAAGACGGAGTAACCACCGTGTCCCTTTGCAATGTTATTGATCAGCTCCATGATAACCACGGTTTTTCCCACACCAGCACCACCGAAGGCACCGACTTTACCACCTTTGGTGAAGGGGCAAATGAGGTCGATCACTTTGATGCCTGTCTCAAGGATTTCCGCTGAAGTGGATTGATCCACAAGCTGTGGAGCGGGGCGGTGAATGGGGTATTTCTTTTCAAATTTAACATCACCACGCTCGTCAACGGCGTCGCCTGTGACGTTGAAAATACGTCCGAGAACTCCTTCGCCCACAGGAACTGAGATGGGAGCTCCTGTATCGGTAAGTTCCATGCCACGCTTCAATCCATCAGATGTGCTCATTGCAATTGCGCGCACCCAACCGTCACCGAGGTGCTGCTGGACTTCGAGTATTAGTTTCGTCATTTCGCCGTTAAGCTCGTAAGTCACTTCGAGGGCGTTATAAATGGATGGCAGTTTATCAGCTTTGGAGAAATCGGCATCAATAACAGCGCCGATAACCTGGACGATGGTTCCTTTGTTGGACATGGTGATTTAAGTATGAAGTTTTAGATTGGTTGCTATGAATTTGTAATTTGGGAATGGCGGAAGTGTAGAGGCTCTATTCCATGGCTTTTTGAGCGGAAGTAATTTCAAGGAGCTCTGCAGTAATCGCAGCCTGACGGGCTTTGTTGTATTCAAGCGTAAGGTTTTTGATGATTTCGCCAGCATTGTCAGTAGCAGCTTTCATCGCGACCATTCGAGCTGAATGCTCAGATGCGCGGGCTTCGACAATGACTTGGTAAACCATGTAGTTGATGTAGAGAGGGAGGAGCGAGTCTAAAACACCCCGAGAGCTAGGCTCAAAGATGTAGTCGTTTGCCTCCGCAGGTTCCATATGATCGGTTTCTTTTTGATACTTTGCGGAATCTCGTATGACGCGTTCGGTATCAATCGGTAAAAGTTGCACCACCCTTGGTGTTTGTGTGAGCGTGGTGACAAATTTGTTAAATACAACTGTTACCTTGGCATATTCGCCGTCGAGAAATTTCTCAGTGAGAAGTTTAGCGATGGGGCGCGTTGAAGAAAAAGGAATGGGATCGCCAATTTGCCAATCGGCAACGATGTGACTTCCCGTCTTCATCAACGTTTGGCGAAGTTTGCTTCCCACAGCTACAAAATGAGCATCTGGGCTAACTTCTTTACGCAGTTTTTTCAGTAAGTTTGTGTTGAGCGCTCCGCAGAGTCCGCGATCCGTGCTGACTACGAGAACGAGCTCGCGTCCTTCTTTGGGTGTGCGGAGAAGCGGATGTGAATTTTGATCCACATTCCCTTGAAGGTCTGCGACAAATCGAAGCAGTTCCATCGCGTAATCACGTCCAGCCAGCGCTTGGTTCTGCGCTTTTTTCATCTTAGCAGATGCCACAAGCTGCATCGCTTTGGTGATTTGCGAAGTGTTGGTGACCGATTTAATACGTCGGCGTATGTCGCGAAGGTTAGCCATGATTAAGTAAACGGAGGACGGTGATTAGATACGAGGGGTGTGGAAGTTATTTCCAAGTCGACTTAAAGTCAGAAATTGATTGTTTCAGTCCGCTGATGATTTCATCGGAAAGTGCTTTTTCATCAGCGATTTTCTGAAGTAAGTCAGCTTTACGGTTGGTGAGGTATTCTTCCATGGCAGATTGGCATTCTTTAACGCGGTCTACATCGACATCGTCAAAGTAAGCATTTTGCATGGCCCATAAAACAGCAACCTCAATTTCGAGAGGTTTTGGACTGTATTGGTTTTGTTTGAAAAGTTCCACAATGCGCTGACCACGGTTGATCTTCGCTTTCGTGTCTTCGTCCAAATCAGAACCAAATGCGGCAAATGCTTGAAGTTCACGGAATTGCGCAAGGTCGAGCTTGGTAGTTCCAGAAACTTTTTTGATCGCTTTGGTTTGCGCAGCAGATCCCACACGAGAAACGGAAAGTCCAACCGAGATAGCGGGACGAACGCCTTGGTAAAAGAGATCTGTTTCGAGGAAAATCTGACCATCGGTGATGGAAATCACGTTGGTTGGAATGTAGGCAGATACGTCACCTGCTTGAGTTTCCACGATAGGAAGTGCTGTCATGGATCCGCCACCCGCATCGTCTGAAAGGCGTGCGGAACGTTCGAGAAGTCTGGAGTGCAAGTAGAAAACGTCTCCAGGGAATGCCTCACGACCTGATGGACGACCAAGAATGAGGGAAACTTGACGGTAAGCCACAGCGTGCTTGGAAAGGTCATCAAATACGATGAGCACGTCTTCGCCTTTTGCCATGAAGTATTCACCGATAGAGCAACCCGCGTAAGGAGCGAGGTATTGGTTGGCTGCCGAGTCAGATGCCGTAGCTGCAACGATGCAGGTGTTTTCCAAAGCGCCGGCTTTTTCTAAAGTTTTTGTTAAGCGGGCGATGTTGGAACGTTTCTGGCCGATTGCGACGTAGATACAACGCACAGGTTTGTGATCTTTTAAACGGCCTTCTTCCGCAGCTTTATTTTGCTGAGCCTGCGCAATGATGGTGTCCACTGCGATGGTTGTTTTTCCGGTGGACCGGTCACCAATAATCAACTCACGCTGACCACGACCGATAGGAATCATTGCGTCGATGGACATAATTCCAGTTTGCACGGGAACCGAAACGGATTTCCGCTTAA
>CAZOWD010000027.1:0-15457 GCA_964583225.1 uncultured Verrucomicrobiales bacterium
CTTTTACTAACGCCTGCGCCGAGGATTTCATCCCATCCAATAATCCGCTTCCCTTTGGTTTTTAAAAATTTCTCAACGCGAGTCGTCATCCAACCTTGGAGTTCATGACCATTTTTGAGCTTAAGCTCTTTCATTTTTTTCTGACAATTGGGACATTTGTTCCATCGGGTAAACTTCGCCTCATCACCACCGATATGAATGTATTGGCCGGGGAAAAGTTCGCTCACCTCCGTAAAGACATCCTCGAGAAACGTCCACGTGCTTTCTTTTCCTGCACAGTAAAGTTCTTGAGAGATGTAACAACGCGTTGGCACTTCAAACTTTTTATCAAAACACCCCAGATAAGGATAGGCCGCTAGAGCTGAAAGCGTATGAGCGGGAAATTCAATTTCGGGAACAATCACAATATTTCTCGCAGCCGCGTAAGCGACAATTTCGCGAATATCGTCTTGGGTGTAAAACCCGCCGTATCGCTTATCCCCTTTTCCACGCCACGCTCCCACTTCGGTAAGTTTCGGGTATTTTTTAATTTCGATGCGCCATCCTGCATCGTCAACCAAGTGCCAGTGAAGGACGTTCATTTTATGCATCGCCATCATATCGAGGTAACGCAAAACGTATTCTTTCGTGAAAAAATACCGAGCAACATCCAGCATCATTCCGCGCCACTTGTAAGTTGGAGCGTCTGAAATCCTAACGGCAGGAATGGATTTCTTCCCGAGGGGAACAAGCTGAAGAATCGTTTGCGAGGCATTAAAAAGCCCCCTTGAACTTGGAGCCTGCACCTTAACTTGATTCTTTCCAGAAACTAAAGTGTAAGCCTCAGGGTTTTTGTTTTTCCCATGAGAAGAAACGCTGAGAATGATCGCATTTTTGGGTTCCCCTCCTTTGAGCGGGCTGACTGCAAACGGAAGTTGCGTTTGCGAACGCAATCCCTCAGCAAGCAGTTTCGCGACGTTTTGCGCGCCTTTTCCGCTGTAAAAGATTTTTGTCTGGTCGTTAAGAGTGAATGGCTCAGATCTCAGTTCCGCAATCGAGCTAGGCTGAGGAACAATCGAGGGTTTAGCCGTAGCTGAAACCGTGGCAGAAATGGCAAACAGCAGTGCTGATGCCGTTGCGAAGAGTTTGGAAAAATGTTTCATAAGCGTGCTAAAATGGAAAAAGTAGATCTAGTTGAAGTTCCATACGAGATGATTCATTTTAATCTTACAAAAAGATGCATTTTCAGTCAGCATCGCACCAGAAATTACTCAAATATGAACATATCACGAAATCTCGTCGCCAGCCTGATCGCTCTAACGGCAACTTTGTTCCCCGCTCTTTCTGCCCAAGCGGCGGGCTCCAAGGAATCAGACAAAGCAAAACCTAAAGTTTCTAAATCAAAAGTAGTCACCAAAAAAGCGAGCGTGACAATCGATGGGAAAAAAATCGATTACACGTCGCACACATCTCGGCTGGTCTTAAAAAAAGACGGCGGTGAACCGAGAGCATCCGTCTTTTATGTTGCTTACACAAAGGACGGAGTCAAAGACGTCTCCAAACGTCCCGTGGTTTTTGCGTTTAACGGAGGTCCTGGGTCATCGGCGGTCTGGTTACACATCGGTGCGCTTGGCCCCCGCATTGTTCCAAGTTCTCCCGACGGCACAAAGGCGTTGGATCTGCCCAAGGTGGTCAAAGAAAACCCGCAGTCGATCCTTGATGTAGCGGATCTTGTCTTTATTGACCCCGTATCTTCGGGATATTCTCGGAGCGAAAACAAAAAAGAAAAATTTCACGGAGTGGATGAAGACATCAGTTCCGTGGGCGATTTCATCCGCCGCTGGGTAACGGAAAATAAACGCTGGTCGTCACCTAAATATGTCTTAGGCGAAAGTTATGGAGGGATTCGCGCCGCAGGTTTGGCAGAGCATTTGCAAAGCCGTTATGGCATGAACCTCAATGGAGTCGTTTTGCTCTCGGGGTTAATGGACTTCCGCACGGTAGCTCCGAGCGAAGGCAATGATTTGTCCTACGTAATTTATGTGCCAAGCTTCACAGCCATCGCTCATTTTCACGGCGTCATCAAAGGAGACCGCGATGCTTTAGAGGCGCGTGCACGAAAATTTGCCAACGGCGTCTATGCCACAGCACTGCTCAAGGGAAATACCTTGAGCGATTCCGAGCGTCAGGACATCGCTAAAGAATTATCCGAGCTGACAGGGTTATCGGAAGCGTTGATTTTGCAACATAACCTGCGGATTCCGCCCTCAGTTTTTCGGAAAGAACTCTTAAGATCCCAAGGCAAAGTGCTTGGGCGATTTGATGCGCGCGTTGCGTGGGACGCTGCAGATCCAGCGAGAAGCTATCCCGTTTACGACCCCTCTTTTTCGGTTGCAAAAGGCGCCTTTTCCACTGCGATGCTCGACTATTTGGCCAACGGGCTCGGGTGGATGGAAGAACGCCCCTACGAAATCATCGCCAACGTGGGAACGTGGGACTGGGGACGCAAAAACTCCATCGTCAACTTGGCCCCCCGACTCACCAGCGCAATGGTCAACAACCCGAAACTGCGCGTCTTGGTTCAGTGCGGTCACGCCGATCTTGCGACGCCCGCCGGTGGCATTTTACACACCATCGCTCACATGAACCTCTCAAAATCTCTACGAAACAACCTTTCCGTTCGCTGGTATGAAGCGGGCCACATGTTTTACCTCAATGAGCCAGATTTAAAGAAAATGCGTAAGGATCTAACTGAGTTTATCCGCTAAAGCTCAGATTCTACGTTGTTTTTTTCACTCTCGGATGTAACCTACCCTTCTCTAAGATCATCAAGTTATGAATTATTCTAAAATCAGCAAATTTACAGGCGTGGCTTTGGTCGCTCTAACAGTGACGCTTGGGCATTCGGCAAAAGCCAAAGGAGCTAGTGATTCAGGCTCCAAAAAGCTCAACATCGTTTTTATTGAATTGGACGATTTAACGGCAAAATACATCAAACCATTTGGTGGCGATATTGCAAAAACCAAAACGCCAACAATCGATAAATTGGCGGAGCAAGGCGTTGTCTTTGAAAATGGAATGGCGCAAGGAACCATGTGCGGACCTTCACGCAACTCCATGTTTACGGGGCAATACCCACGAAACCTCGGATTTTTCATCAATGGATCAATGAAAGAGCTTCCTTTAGGGATCTGGACGTTACCCAAAGCGTTAAAACGACAAGGGTATCACACGTCTTGGATTGGCAAATCTCACATCCGAGTGCCACTGGCGGGAATTCCAAAAGGCACACCCTACAAACATAATTACGGACATATCAAAAATTTAGGTTTAGATGAGTGCTCCTCCTCCGCGGGACGTGTTGTTGTTACTAAAATGGTTCTAGCAGAAGGCACCAAATGGGTAAGAGGCAAAGACATGTATGCTGATTACCTGTATGATAAAGGCTTAATCAAACAGTTTAAAGCGGACATCGGCAAAATAAGCACCCTGAAGGTCGACGACTACTTGGATGGCAATATCGCCAAGCGCACGGAGGATTGGATTGCCAAGTATAACGGGAAAAAACCATTTTTCCTGTGGGTCAACTTCTCCGCCCCTCACGGTCCCTATGACCCCCCTGGCGATTGGGTGAAGCGTTACAAAGATAGCGATGTTCCTCCGCTGATTCGGGACAAAGACGGAGCTCCGATCCCAACCGTTTTACGCACCCAACTCTGGGATCAAGGACGCGCCGCTGCGCTAAGAGCCCGAGCTGAATACATGGGCATGATTGATTTTGTTGATTCTCAAGTCGCACGCGTGATTAAGGCCATCGACAAAAAAGGCATTCGGGACAACACCATGATTGTTTTCTTTTCCGACCAAGGTGTGATGGAGGGAGATCATGGACTCGGACATAAATACACCCTTTATAAAGAAGTTCTAAACGCAAGCCTCATCATCGATCTTCCCGGAGCTAAAAAAGGAGCTAGAGTAAAACGTCCCGTGGAACTTTTAGACGTTGTGCAAACTGCTTTAGACGTGGCTGGAGCGCCCAAAGAAGAGCGAGCCAAAGCACACGGATACAGTCTCATGCCCCTGTTAAAAGGAACTGGCGACATTCCGCGCAAAGCGGCATTTTCTGAAATCTTTGGCTGTGTCTCCATGGTTACGGAAGATTTCAAATACATTGAAACTCCAGAAGGAAACGTCTTGTTCGATCTCAAAAACGATCCCGATGAAACCAAAAACGTCATCAACGAGCTTCCAGAAATTGCTAAAAAAATGGCAACTCAGATGGATGCTTGGCGGAAACATGACGCGGGCGTAGAGAAAAAATTAGACAAAGCGACTCTCAAAAAAATCGACGACAAAGTTTACAAAAAGCTGAGAAAATACAAAGCGAGACAGGAAAGAAAAAATAAACGCAGAAAAAATAAGCGTTCTCAATAAATCCCCTTCCTTTCCCAGTAATCAATGAACGCTTCCTCATACCAAGATCCCATTTTACCGCTCATCGAGAAACATCTAAGCGAGCGCATTTTTCGGGGAAACTTTGGTTTAGAAAAAGAAAACGTGCGAGTGCTAGCACCTGGGAAGCTAGCGCTCACACCTCATCCGAGTGTTTTTGGAAACAAACTCAAACACCCCTACATCACCACGGATTTCTCGGAAAGCCAGACGGAGATGATTACTCCGCCATTACCGAGCATCTCCGAGGCGCTTGGTTTTCTGGAAACGTTACACGATGAGGTGAGTTTGCATTTGGAAAAGATGCCTCAGGGGGCTGAATTTCTTTGGCCTCAAAGCGCACCTCCCGAACTCCCCGAAGATGACGACGACATTCCACTTGCGGAGTTTGGCTGTTGCGGGAAAGAACAAGAGCGATACCGCAAATATCTCGCCGAGATTTACGGTCGCAAAAAACAACTCTTCTGCGGGATTCATTTTAACTTTTCGCTGGATGAGGACGAGCTCGCTTACCTTTACCAACAGTGTAGCTCAACGTCCGATTGCGAGATGAGTTATGCCGATTTCCGCGAGACACTTTATTTAAAAATCTTGCGCAACTTTAAACGCTACCGCTGGTTTCTTGTCGCCTTGTTAGGCAACAGCCCGGCGGTGCATCGCAGCTATTCTGACGACTGCGTGCAAACTCTTCCACAAGAAAGCAAAGACACCAAACACCACGACTTTGCCGTTTCCATGCGCAATGGCGTTTGTGGGTATCGGAACAAAGAAGACCTTCAGCTCAACTTCGATAGCTTGGAAGCGTTTCAAGCGAGCATGGCCAAACGGATCAAACAAGGCGTGCTTCAAAGTGAGAGAGAAAACTACGCGAGCGTTCGGATTAAACTAAAAAATCCAACAAGCGCTACGCAGGAAATCTCTCATCTCGAAATAAGAATGTTAGATTTAAACCCATTTGTGAAAGTGGGCATTGACCCGCACCATCTGGAAATCATCCATCTGTTTTTAATCTTCTGTTTGCTAAAACCAGAAGTGAGCCGTTTGGATAATGAACAACAGATGAGAGGGTTTGAAAACCACGAACGAGCCGCCACGTTTGGGTTATCTCCCGATGCAAAAATCATCGACGACCAAGGGTGTGAGATCCCTATGCAACAAGGGATCGAGTCTCTTTTTGAAGAAATACAATCCTACATCACTCCTTATTTCCCTAAGAAATATAAGGCGAGCGTTGAGCAATTAGAAACCTTGGTTCGCCAACCAAAGAGTCGCCCAGCAATTTGCAATTTAACAAAAATCAAAGAGCAAGGGTATCTCACGTGGTCGATGGCGCAGGCTCGGGCGTTTCTCCAAAAAAGTCGTGAGACGATGTTCTCCTTTCATGGATTGGAAGACATGGAACTTTCCACCCAGTTGCTCCTGCGCCAGGCGGTTGTGAGAGGGATAACCGTTGAAGTGTTAGACCGAGAAGAGAACTTTGTAAAACTCACCTTAAACGGAAAAACGGAATACGTGCAGCAAGCGACTCGGACATCATTAGACCCCTATGTGAGCGTATTGATGATGGAAAACAAAGTGGTCACCAAAAAAGTCCTCCGCGCCGCCGGAATCCGAGTGCCAGACGGAAATGAGTATCACGACCCAACATCTGCTCTATCGGCATTCCCCTATTTTCAAAACCGAGCAATCGTCGTAAAACCGAAATCGACCAACTTCGGTTTAGGGATCACCATTTTAAAAGAAAACTCTGATGAGTCCCGATACCAAAAAGCAATCGACATAGCCTTCCAGCACGACAGCACGGTATTGGTGGAGTCTTTTGTCTCGGGAAAAGAATACCGCATTTTTCTGATCAACCAAGAGGTCGTTGGCATTTTACATCGGGTTCCCGCCAACGTCACAGGAGATGGCACATCCACGATCAGAGAACTCGTGCAGAAAAAAAACACAGATGTGCTCCGTGGAAAAGGCTACCGCAAACCATTGGAAAAAATAGCATTGGGGGCTGAGGAAACCATGTTTTTGGAAATGCAGGGATTGAGTTTTGACTCGGTTCCCGCCGACCAAGAAACCATTTACCTGAGGGAAAATTCAAACATCAGCACCGGTGGAGACAGCTTGGATTTCACGGATGACATGCACATCAGTTATCGGGAAATAGCCCAAAAAGCAGCCCAAGCGCTCGACGTCAAAATCACAGGTCTGGATATGATGATCGATGATATTTCGCAACCGGCAACCGAAGAGAATTATGCGATTATCGAAATGAACTTCAATCCCGCAATCCACATCCACTGCCACCCATACCGTGGCCAAAATAGGCATCTCGATCAAAAAATCCTCGATGCCCTTTTTGGCGAAAATCAGATCACGGAATGTGTTGGAGAGTGTTAGTTGTTGTTTATTGAAGATCGATTGGAGCGAGAAGGTTGCTGAGCGTTTCTTTATCCATCTTCAGTTTATTGGTATCTGTGGTAAGCAAAGCATCCACGAGAGCCGATTTCTGATCTTGTAACTCTTGAATCCGCTGCTCGATGGTTCCTTCCATGATGAGTTTATGCACAAAAACCGGTTTTGTTTGCCCGATGCGGTGAGCGCGATCGGTCGCTTGATTTTCCGCCGCAGGGTTCCACCAAGGATCGTAGTGAATAACGGTATCCGCAGCAGTGAGGTTAAGCCCCGTTCCTCCAGCCTTGAGGGAAATGAGAAACACTTTGGCATCGCCATCTTGAAACTTCTCAATCTGCTGTTGCCGTTTTCGGGTTTGCCCCGTGATTTTAGCATAAGGGATTTTTTGCTTTTTGAGGTGGTCTTCAATGATTTTAAGCATCGAGGTAAAGGTGGAAAACAGAAGAATTTTCCGCCCCTCTTCAAGAAGTGTAGGCAACAGATCTTGAGTGAGAAAATCAAGTTTAGCCGACTGCTTGATCTCTTTGGCTGCGGGAAGTTTGAGAAGTTGCGGGTGGCAACAGATTTGACGAAGCTTCAGAAGAGCGTCTAACACAATGATTTGAGATTTAGCCAACCCCTTACTAGAAATGGCATCGCGCACGCGTTCATCCATGGCAGCTCGGACAGTCTCGTAGATATCGATTTGTTGTTTATTGAGCGGAATGGTGTGAAGAATATGTGTTTTCTCTGGAAGCTCAGTGGCAACTTCATCTTTCGTGCGTCGCAAAATAAGCGGAGCAATCCGACGGTTGAGAGCCTCTTGAGCATCACTGTCTTGATGTTTTTCGATGGGGGTTCGGAAAAACTCACGAAACTGTTTCTGATTTCCAAGAAGCCCTGGCATGAGAAAACGCATTTGACTCCACAGTTCACCAAGGTGGTTTTCAATAGGCGTTCCCGAAAGGGAAATTCGATGTTGCGCGTTGAGTTTGCACGCACACTGCGATGCTTTAGAAATGGGGTTTTTGATGTACTGGGCTTCGTCCAGCGCTAAGACATGAAATTCGTGCTGGGCGAGAATCTCAAAATCTCGCACGAGCAACCCGTAGGTGGTGAGCACAAGTTGATGAGAATCAATTTGATCAAATTTTGATTTGCGCTCCGTGCCGTGAAGGAAAAGAACTTTAAGTTTTGGACAAAACTTTTTGGCTTCTGCCTGCCAGTTGCCCACAACAGAGGTTGGAGCAATCACAAGCGATGGGCGTTTTTTATTTCTCCGCGAGGACACTTCCGCCTGAATATGGGTGAGCGTTTGGAGCGTTTTTCCAAGCCCCATATCATCGGCAAGAATGCCATGAAGGGAATGCCGAGCCAAAAATTGAAGCCAGTAAAATCCATCGAGCTGGTAATCGCGCAGTTCGGCATTTACAGAGGTTGGCACCTTAGGCTTGGGAAGAGTGGTTATATTTTTAAGCGCATTCCCCAACTCCGCAAGCGCACGAAGCGTTTTAGAGGAGTCCATTTCCATCGAATCTGCAATGCCAGCCGCTTGGATTTTATGAATGGGCTCATCGAGCGATTCTTGCCCAAAAAGATCACGCACATTTTTAGCTAATTTAAAAAGTCGAACGATGGACAGGCTGATAAAATCGCCAGTTTCAGGATCTCTGAAAATTTGTTTTTCAGATTCATCCACTCCTTCGAGTTGTTCATCGATTCTCTCAAGATCAAACCTTTCGATAATTTGGGATAAAATGGGAAGCAGTGAGCGTTTTTCTCCACTTGGTGTAAGATAACTGGCTTGGAACTGGAACCAATCGATCCCGTGATCGGGAAGTTCATCCAACCCAGTTTCGAGGTCGTTGGAATCCACATCTACAACCTCAACGTCCACTGATTCCTGAATTTCAAAACTCCAACCTTCTTCTTTTAGCTGCGGAATCCCCAGAGCGATAAAATTAACCCAGCCCATATCCCAAACTTTGGGACTGACTGAGGGAAGGAAGCTCGACGCGTGATCGGGCGCAACATGATTGCCATCATGGACATAAGACGGGACAAGTGACCACTCATCAACAAGCGTAAAAATGTATTCTATTTCTTTTTGAGTGTCGCGAGGGATTTCTAAAAGAGTCTTTTCTGAGTAGACAGTAAAAGAAGCTTTTTCGGGTGGTTTATCTTCTAGGTCAGGGACAAACCGCTCACCATGATAGGTAAATGAAAGCTCTCCGATAATAGGTTCAGGTTGTCCTGAAAGATGAAGTCCCGCGTGAGTAAAAGGGTTTTTCCGATAAATTTTAAGATGAGGAGCAGGCGCGCTAGGAGGAAGTTTTTTTACTTCAAGCGACACAGGCTTGGGTAACTTCACCCGCACAAGGTCCGGAAGAACTTCTGGAATTTGTAACGGCGAGAGCGTGGGACCACTTTCCCACTGCAACATCATATCCAAAGAAACTGAATCTGTGTTAACTGGGTAAAGTTGAGACGTTTTTAAACTAAACGCATAGGGTGGTTCCGTCGGAATCAAAACAGCAGAATGAGGCAAGTTCAGCACTGGAGAAACGGATCCATCGGAGTGAGTGAACCAGTCGAGCTTTGGCTCTATAGGATCACCTAGAGTCACAAAATTAGTGGGATGGCGACTATCTAATTTGGTGACAACAAAGAGACGCTCGGTTTCAAGAGCAGCCTGAAGGAGCTTAGCTCCTAGTTTTCCTCTGAGCCTGCGCCCTAAGCCATCGTAGTATAAGCTTTCGCCGATTTGTTGGTAAAGAAAGCAGGGATAAATATCGCTTTCATCCATGTATTTTGGAGGCTTACTTAAATTGGGATACGGGTTCGTATAAGTATCGATAAGATCGCACGCTTTGAGATGACGCCCTAAAAATATATTAAATCGAGGAGGTGAAAGCGGCGCATTTTCTGAAATGACAAGACTATAAGCGAGAAATTGCTGACTGGCAGGCTTTTGAACCTTTTGAGGCGAATCACTAGAGGAATCTTTCCTTTGAGCTTCCTGGCTCATTTTGAGTTCGCGAAGCCATCTCTGAGTTTCGCGATCGATTACAGGAAAAGTATTGCCTACGTGTGCATCTAACTGCGAACTTACACTCAAAAGAGCCGCCGCTGCATGCTTGCAGTTAAATCCAACGGGGCAGGAACAATCACCATCAGGTTCCCATATTTTTCCACCCTCCGACCTTGAATCAAGACAATCTAAAAAGACCCTAGTGGTATAAATTTTTCCATAACGCCCTTTAAATTTAGCTTGTAGAATAATCGTCTCGGGATCGTCCTCTTCATCAAGCTCTACATTCAAATCGAGGAGACGAGAAGAACCAGTATATTCTTGAGCCCGATCGAGTATCCTTTCTTTAAATTCTTTTTTCCAAGCTCTTCTTTTTAAATAATCAACAAGATCAGGCTCTCTGAGAATTAAATTGAGGTCACAAACCATAACAGGAAAAAAATATATTAAAAAGCATCCCCGATCGAAAATCTACTCGATCAGGGATGTGCGAATAAAGTTTAGTTGGCCACGATATTTACTAAGCGACCAGGAACCACGATGATTTTCCGGATCGTTTTACCCTCGGTATGCAGCTTCACATTATCGTCTTCTTGAGCGAGCTTTTCTATCTCGTCCTTAGGCGCGTCTTTAGCCACTTTGATTTTTCCGCGGAGCTTGCCATTGACTTGAACCACGATTTCAACTTCGTCCTCAACGAGAAACGCCTCATTAAAGCTAGGCCATCCACGGTCGGCTAGGATGCGTCCGCGCGAACACTTGGCAGATGGAAATGCATCGCCGAGATGTTTGTGAATCTCCTCGGTGAGGTGAGGAGCAAACGGGTTAAGACACTTGAGTAAGTCACGCAAGAGAACCGCTGGAAGTTTCTTGGCTTTTCCAAATGCATTGGTGCAGATCATCATCTGGGAGATAGCGGTATTGAAGGACATTTTTTCGATGTCTTCAGTCACCTTTTTGATCGTTTGGTGCAGAACTTTGAGAAGCTCTTTGTCCTCAGCGGAATCACCCGGTTTTTCATCGGTAAGCTTGCTGGAAAGCTCCCATTGGTTTTCTTGGTTCAGCACAAAGGCAAGTCGCCAAACTTTTGCGAGGAAGCGGGAAACGCCTTCAACTCCCTTCATTTGCCAAGGCTTCACCTGCTCGAGAGGTCCCATAAACATTTCATAAAGGCGAAGAGCATCCGCCCCATACTCTTTAACGACATCGTCTGGGTTCACAACATTACCGAGCGACTTGGACATTTTCTGACCGTCCTCACCGAGAATGAGTCCTTGGTTAACGAGTTTCTTGAAAGGTTCGTTGGTTTTTACGTGACCGAGATCGTGAAGCACTTTGTGCCAGAATCGGGCATAAAGAAGGTGAAGCACGGCGTGCTCTGTGCCTCCAACGTAGAGATCCACCATAGCATCATCACCACCGCTCCAGTATTCCTCTGCTTCTTTTGAAATAAACCGCTCGGTATTGTTTGGATCGCAGTAACGCATGTAATACCAGCAAGACCCAGCCCACTGAGGCATCGTGTTGGTTTCGCGTCGGGCCGTTTCCGAATAGTTAATCCAATCAATCGCTTTCGCAAGAGGGCCTTCAGGTGAACCGGTCGGTTTGAAATCATCCATCTCGGGCTGAAGCACGGGAAGTTCGCTTTCGGGAACGGGCATGTGCTCGCCAGTTTCTTTATCCCAAAGGATAGGGAATGGTTCTCCCCAATAACGCTGACGAGAGAAAAGCCAGTCGCGGAGCTTGAAGTTCACCTTGAAAGTGCCCTTTCCATTTTCCTGAAGCCACTGGATCATGGCTTTTTTGGCGTCCTTGGTTTTCATGCCATCGAGGAAGCCTGAGTTGACAGCTTTTCCGTTTCCAGTGAAGTTTTGCCAATCGATTTTAGGATCGTTTGGCTGAACAACTTGGAGGATGGGAAGGTCAAACTTGGTGGCAAACTCGAAGTCGCGAGAGTCGTGAGCAGGCACCGCCATAATGGCACCAGTGCCGTAAGACATCATGACATAGTCGGCGATCCATACAGGGATTTTCTCATTATTGACAGGATTGACAGCATAAGCTCCCGTAAAAATTCCAGATTTATCTTTATTAAGATCGCCACGCTCGAGATCGGATTTCGCAGCACAACCTTTGATGTAGGCTTCAACAGCTTCTTTATTCTCAGCCGTTGTGATTTCTGGAACGAGTGGATGCTCAGGAGCCAACACCATGTAAGTGGCTCCAAACAGAGTGTCCGGACGGGTTGTAAACACGGTTACGTCGTGACCATCGAGATCAAAGACAACCTCAGCACCTGTAGATTTTCCGATCCAGTTGGTTTGGAGAAGTTTAATCGACTCGGGCCAATCGAGCGGATCAAGATCATCAATAAGGCGTTGGGCGTATTTGGTAATACGAAGCATCCACTGTTTGAGTGGGCGACGTTCAACAATGTGCCCTTTGGCTTTCCACTCTTCCACTTCCTCGTTCGCCAACACAGTTCCGAGATCTGGCGACCAGTTAACTGGAGCTTCGTGGACAAACGCGAGGCGCTCAGCATCGATTTGCTCACGGGTATATCCCTTGGCTTCTAGCTCAGAAATAGGAGCTGCTTTTTGAGTTTCTTCGTTAAAATATGAGTTGTAGAGTTGGAGGAAAATCCACTGGGTCCAGCGAACGTATTTAGGATCGGTTGTGTTTACTTCACGATCCCAATCGTAGGCAAATCCGAGCGATTGAAGTTGCCGGCGGAAGTTGTCGATATTTGCCTCCGTAGTAATGCGTGGATGCTGGCCTGTTTTAATGGCGTATTGCTCTGCGGGGAGTCCAAAAGCATCCCACCCCATGGGGTGAAGCACGTTGTGCCCATTCATTTTTTTAAAACGCCCAAGAATATCCGTGGCGGTGTATCCCTCTGGGTGCCCTACATGGAGGCCTGCTCCAGACGGATAGGGAAACATATCGAGAATGAAATATTTTGGCTTAGAGGCATCGAAGTCAGCATCGCCTGGGTTGGGCGTGTGAAAGCTATTATTTTCGGCCCAGTATTTCTGCCACTGGGGTTCAAAATCGGAAAATGGAAACGGTTTACGTTGGTCGGACATAAGAGGTAAATGAAGTGTTTAGGTTAAAAAGAAAAGAGATGGGAAAGCATCGATGTCTGCGGAGCTGAGGCGGCTTGATAAGCGAAAAAAACCATTCCAACAACAGCAATGATGATAATGGCTATCAACCCCCAACAAATCCACGCGATCACCTTTCCTGCGGTGTCGAGTTGGCGGGACTCCACCCAACCTTCTTGTCGGGAAATGAGCCAGATACTCACAAAAATGTTTAAAATAGGAACGAGAAATCCAAAGGCCCACCAACGACTCATGCCTATGTTTTTGAATCGGGCAAACATGAGAGCGATGGAAATAACGATGGAGACGAGCCCAAAAATGAGAATACCCGTCTCCTGACCTGCCGACTCTCCGCCAGGGGTAAGCCCCAACGCAAATTTTCCGCCTTCCAAAGCGATACTCGCCAAGATAGAATACAAAAAATAAGCCAACCGGCCAACGCCTCCATAACGTGCCGTTTCGTAGCTGAACTGCTGTTCTTCGCTAGAAACCGTTGGAGCCTCGTAGGGGTTGATCGAAGCTGAAGAAGCCTCTTCAGCAACGGGATCCGTTACAGTGGAAACTGATTCTTCAGGAGCTGGCCTTGAGGAGACAGGAGACGACTCAGAAACCATCAGTTCTTGCACCTGACTCAAAGGTTTCCAATCTGGCATCCCATTTTTCCAGACCAATGAGGTGGAAGGAATCGTTTTGCTTGAGGCGAGTTTCTGAAGCTCTGCGGTTGAAATAGGACCAGCCTGTTGCCCCGTTTTATCGGTATAATACCATTGGGATGTGTCGCTCATAGTCGTATGAAAAATAAAGTCTTAACCGCACTCTAGCAAAAGAAGCATTAGAAATGGGGGATGGATTTTTAAAGAGTGATCAAAATAATGTTCACATCCCCTAAGCCTTCAAATGACTTAGGGGCATTAAAAAATCATACCACAAAGGTAACATTACGCGTGAATCGCATGACCATCGGAATCGAGAGTCGCCTCGTGAATGGCTTCGGCGAGCGTTGGGTGCGCATGAATGGTTGAATGGATTTCCTCTGAAGTGAGTTCCATTTCCAAGGCCAAGCCCATCTCTGCGATGAGTTCGGTTGCGTTGTCCCCGATGATGTGAGCTCCGAGCAGTTGATTGTGTTCTTTGCTAAAGAGAAGCTTAACAAAACCTTCGGCATTTGCAGCGGCTTGGGCTTTTCCGATGGCGGAATAAGGGAACTTACCCACTTTGTAGTCGATGCCTTCCTCCTTAAGCGCACGCTCGGTTTTTCCGACAGAGGCGACTTGCGGATTACAGTAAGTGCATCCAGGGAAGTTACCCACTTTTTTAGGTGTGTGACCTTCTACAAAAAGACCTTCAACACATTGAATCGCCTCAAAACTTGCAGTATGCGCAAGCCATGGTGGACCCGAGATATCCCCTACGGCATAAACGTTCGGTATGGAAGTTTCATACTTGTCTCCTACTTGGATAAACCCGCGATCGGTGAGTTCTGGTTGGGTTCCTCCTGGAAGCACAGGTTGCACGCCAATCGCAACAAGGCAAACATCCGCAGTGATCGTTTCATTTCCTTTAGGTCCCTCGACATCGATGGAAACTGAATCTCCATTATCTGTAAACTTAACGCATTTGGTATCAGTCAGGCAACGAACACCCTGCTTGGTGAAAGATTTCTGAAGCTCTTTGCCAATTTCATCATCCTCAACGGGAAGAAGAGTCGGCAACATTTCGATGATCGTAACCTTCGTGCCAAAAGCATTGTAAATATAAGCAAACTCAACGCCGATAGCACCAGCGCCAATGATGATCATTTCTTTGGGTTGCTCTTCAAGAACCATCGCTTCTTTTGAGCTAATGACTGACTTCCCATTGTGAGGAAGTGGGGGGAGTTCTTTGCTTTTACACCCCGTTGCAATCATAATGTTCGCACCTTCGATGGTTTGTTTAGTGCCATCTGCCGCGGTGACTTCAACATGGTTCCCATCAACAATTGAGCCAAATCCCTCGATGTAATCGACTTTGTTTTTCTTAAAGAGAAATCCGATCCCTGCAGCCAAGCGGTTCGATACTTGGCGCGAGCGGCCAATCACTTTTGACCAATCATAGCTCAAATTATCAAAAGAAAGACCAAAGACTTTGGCTTTTTTATTAAGAGTTTGGTAAACCTCCGCATTTTTCAGAAGAGACTTGGTAGGGATACACCCCCAGTTTAAGCAAGTTCCACCAGCACGATCTGCCTCGACAACGGCAACTTTTTTTCCGAGTTGAGCTGCGCGAATAGCTCCGACATATCCGGCAGGGCCGCCTCCGATAACA
Source organism: uncultured Verrucomicrobiales bacterium (assembly GCA_964583225.1). Lineage (GTDB taxonomy): Bacteria > Verrucomicrobiota > Verrucomicrobiia > Verrucomicrobiales > Akkermansiaceae > Oceaniferula. The sequence continues at coordinate 15,259 of CAZOWD010000027.1, forward strand.
ATAAGATCATACATAATAATTTGATGGGTGGGTTAGTTTTGTGAAAAATGAGGCAAAAATGCCGAACGCCAACGTGTCAGAGGCAAATAAAATGTCAATCCCGAGGTTAGTCAGCCTCGGAACGCTTAAAGCTCCAAACCGACCTTTCGTTTTACTCCATCCAAGGCGAAAGCGCTTTTTCGAGGGCTGCGCATTTTTT
>CAZOWD010000028.1:0-15397 GCA_964583225.1 uncultured Verrucomicrobiales bacterium
GAGGGGTGCTCGGGGATCACATCGATTGTGCTTTCAGCACAAGTTTTTTAAAGTGGTGGCATCTATTGATGCTAAAGCGTGATGCTTTAGATCGAATACCCGTGTTTTTTGAGAAGAGCTTCAAATTCTAGAAGCATTTTCTCTGGCATGCGAGCGTGAAGGATGACGGGAGCTTTTTCATCGAATGGGAGTGTGCGTTGGCGTGTGCCTACGTCCATCATTTCGAGAACGACATAAAATCCGTAGCGATCGGAGGCTTTTTCAATGAATTTGCTGACATCCTCGATCAGTGAATCGCGAAGGTCGAGCTTAGGCTTGAGCTTGAAGGTGTGTTTTTTGAGGATTCCTTTGGCTACGAGTTGGTCGAGTAGCTTGTCGATCGCCACGATTTCTTTTTTGTAGTCTTCGGCTTTGGGGGCGCCTGTATCCACTCCTTGGCTAATAATCCGGTGTGCGGCATTTTGAGCGTGGATGGAAATTTTCATCCAGAGAGGATCCAGTTCTTTGTGTTGTGGAGTTGGTTCTTGGGCGCTGAGCGTTGAGGCTAAAACGAAAAGAGTTAAAAGAGAATAAAGTGATTTGAGCATAGTGTGAAATGAGTTTCGTTGTTGAGATAGGATTTATGCAGTAGAGATTTGCAGGTATCAATAAAAATATAGTTTTGGTTTTCTGAAAATGATCGGCTAGCTGGCTGAGCTTGTGAACCTTATAAAAAAATTCAGATTCGAGGAAATCGCTTTAAAACAGCCTTGCTGTTTTTTTTGTGATCGGTAGTTCTGTTCGGGCAAATATGGCTAACTTCTTTCCCAAATATTCCAATACATTACCGCTGAAGCTGGCTGTATGTATGGTTTTTGTGATATTAGGGTTAGTGCTGGCTTTTGGTTATTACGGAACGCCTAAGACTCAACGCGTTGGCTATCAGCCCGATCAGCCGATTCAATACGATCACGCCTTGCATGCTGCGCAGTTGGAAATGGACTGTCGTTATTGCCATAGCGCTGTGGATAAATCACCCAGTGCCGGTATTCCTACTGCGGATACGTGTTGGGGATGTCATCAGCACGTGCAGAAAGAAAATCCAAAACTTGAGCCGCTGCGCCGTGCGATGGATAAAACTTATGAAAAGTATGACGGCAAACCCATTGAATGGGTGCGTGTTCACAAAGCTCCAGACTATGTGTATTTTGACCACTCAGCCCACGTGAACCGAGGAGTTTCTTGTAAGAGCTGCCACGGGCAAGTGAATGAGATGCAGAAAGTTTATCAGGCCGAGAGCTTGAGCATGGATTTTTGCCTGACCTGCCATCGGGCGCCTGAGAAGTTTATCCGACCTCTTGAGGAAGTTTACAATCTCGACTACGATGCCGAGAAATATTTAGCCGACCGTAAGATTGTCGATCCCAAGACGCAAAAGCGTATTACCACTCAGGAGGAATTTGGAATGCTCCTCAAAAAGAACTGGAGCATTCAGCCCAAAGAATCTTGTTCCACTTGCCACCGATAGTTTCATTGTCCAACCGTTTCACTTTTCTATTTAGCTCATGAGCACGCGGAAGTCTCCACCATCCAATCCATTGGACGCCTCTACCAATCAACAAGCCAATGCGCCATTGTCTTCCCTCCACGATGGGGGGGCAACAACATGGCGCAGTCTTGCTGAGCTTGAGCAGACTCCTCGTTATCAGGCATCGTTAGAAAATGAGTTTGTCGAAGGAGCCACTCAGATGGAAACGGAGGAGGAGCGTGAGTATTCCCGTCGTTCGTTTCTTAAAGTGATGGGTGCGTCGTCTGCGCTGATGGGCATGGGGCTTGCCGCTTGCCGTCGTCCAGAGAGCTTGATTGTTCCTTACGCGGAGTCTCCAGAGTGGAGCATTCCGGGGAAGCCCGTTTATTACGCATCATCGATGCCACGCGCCACGGGGGCTGTGCCACTTGTGGTAACGACGCATGAAAACCGTCCCACCAAGCTAGAGCCCAACAAACGCTTTGATCCTTTCGGAGGAACGGATGCGTTTACTCAAGCCTCTGTGTTAAACATGTATGATCCAGCACGCTCGCGCGATTTTCTTCAAAAGGGAAAAGTCGCAACGCGAGCCGATTTTATGAAATCGCTTCGCGCGATCAAGCCGGATGCAAACATCGCCTTTGTGTTTGGGGAAGACGCTTCGCCAACTCGGAGTCGGATGCTCAAAGAGATTCAGGCAAAATTTCCAGGAGCGAAGTTTTTTAGCTACGAGCCACTGACTGGCGAAGAGCGGAAGCAGGTAAATGCCGAAGTGTTTGGAGCGGGTGCCGATGTGATTGCTGATTTTTCCGAAGCAAAAGTAATCGTTTCCCTCGATAGCGACTTTCTCGAACTCGACCTTCAAGGCCCAGTGAGCGGGTTCTTTAAAAACCGCTTTGTCGAAGGGGCGGATTACCAAAAAGAGCCCGACGCCTCCAAACTCAATCGCCTTTACGTGGTGGAGGGCGGATTTAGCCTCACGGGGGGGATGGCGGATCATCGGCTTCGTATCGCACCGAGCCAAGTGGTGGCAGTTGCTGCAGAAATCGCAAACACACTCAAGCCAGGCAGCGTTGCCGTGACGGGGGCTGTTCTCGATTCCCATCAGAAAAAATGGGCGAGAGAGTGTGCAAAAGACCTTCAAAAAAATGCGGGGAAGAGCGTGGTGCTTGCCGGAACGCGCCAGTGCAAAGAGTTACAGGAAATCTGCATTGCAATCAATTCAGCACTCGGAAATTACGGAAAAACGCTCCAGCCAGTGATTACCGAAAAAGCGGGTTATGGCGATATCAACACGCTCATCGAGTCGCTCAAGAAGAAGGAATTCGACACCGTTTTTCTCCTTACGCCCGCGAATCCGTTTTACGATGCCACAGGATTTGCCGATGCTACAAAAAATGCTCAAATCATCCATCTCGGAACCCGCACTCACGCGACGGCAAACGCTGCGGATTGGCACGTGCCCGCCGCGCATTATCTTGAAAGTTGGGGCGACTCTCGAACCGCCGAGGGGGTTTACACCATTGTGCAACCGCTCATTCTTCCGCTTTACAATGGAGTTTCTGAGTTGGAGCTTCTCGATGCCCTCCTGACAGGTCAACTTTTTGATGCGTCGCAAGGGATTGAAAAAACTTCCCCAGCTTACGTTGCGATTCGCAAGACGTTTTCAGAACTTGCGGATGATAGCGAAAAGAGTTGGATGACTTTTCTTCGAGATGGATTTTGGAAAAAGTCCACTTACCCCGCCGCTACGCTTAAGGCGATGGGAGCGATGGGGGAGCTTTCCGTTTCCGTTCCCAAATCGCCCAGCAAAGGGAGTTACGAAGTTGTTTTTACGACCGATGGCTCGGTTTGGGATGGACGTTACATCAACAATGCCTGGCTCCAAGAGGCTCCAGATCCAGTGAGCAAGCTGACTTGGGATAACGTCGCGATGGTATCGCCACAAACCGCTAAGGATATGGGGCTGTATGAAAGGATTCTGCAACTCCAACCCAAAAACACGGTTTACGGAGTTGAAGGTGTTGAAAATGCAGGCGTAGGGCCCGATGGCGAAGGAAAAAATCACACCAACCCACTCATTAAGCTTTCTGTGAATGGCGCGGAGTTAGAGGTTCCTGTGATGATTGGATTTGGTCATGCCGATAACGTGATTTCAATCTCTTTGGGTTACGGTCAAGGGTTCGATGAGCACGATGAACTCGGGCGCGGACCTAAAAATTTAGCGGATGTCAGCTTGGTCAGTGTGAATAGTGGCTTTAACGCCTATTTGCTCCGTTCTTCAGAAACTCCGTATTGGGCATCGGGTGCCACTATCACGGACTTAGAAAAACGTTATCATACCGCGATGACTCAGGAGCATCACGCCATGTATGGGCGCGCGTTGGCTCGCGAGATATCCACCATGCCAACGCCCCCTGATCGCGGTCGCTCAAAAGATTTTTCAGAGCAACTCGCAACCGTGGACAAGCAGGGGATGGACGCCCACACTCCGGAAAATATTTCTTTTTACAAACCGAAAGGTTCCTCGACTTGGCACGATGAGGTGAAGGCGAATAAACACCTCTACGATGAACGCCAGCAATGGGCGATGACGATCGATTTGAGCCAATGTATCGGCTGTAATGCTTGCTTGGTGGCGTGTCAGGCTGAAAATAATATTCCCGTGGTGGGCAAAGAGCAGGTAGCCATTGGGCGGGAAATGCACTGGATTCGCATGGATCGTTATTTTGCCGCTGTCGAACGCACCGATAAACGAGGAAAAAAATACATGGATGAGTCCAATCCCGAGATGATTCCGCAGCCCGTTTCCTGCATGCAGTGTGAGTCCGCTCCCTGCGAATCGGTTTGTCCAGTGAACGCGACGGTTCACACGGAGGACGGCTTAAACGCTATGGCTTACAACCGCTGCATGGGAACCCGCTATTGTGCGAATAACTGCCCCTACAAAGCACGCCGATTCAATTTCTTCGACTACAATAAACGCAATCCGCTCATTCACAACAACCTCTATAAAGGACCCTTTGGCGTGAAAAAAGAGGGAGATGCACCTCATTTGCAACGCAACCCGAACGTTACGGTTCGGATGCGCGGAGTGATGGAAAAATGCACCTACTGCGTGCAACGAATCCAATCCGCAAAAGGAAAGGCGAAAGCGAATTTAAAAAACAAAGTTATCACTTCGGGATTGCCGTCCGATAAAGTTAAAATCAGCGACGAAGAGCTACGCATTAAACTCGATTCCGTTCGCGTGGCATGCCAAGACGCGTGCCCTGCCAATGCGATCACTTTTGGTAATCTCATGGACGGGAAAAAAGCGACTGTGGTGCGTGCGAGAAATTCTTCACGAAACTACGAACTGCTCCACTACATCGGAACGCGCCCACGAACGACGTATCTCGCTCGGGTGAAAAATCCGAATCCACTCATGCCAGATGCCAACGGCATCGGACGCGCCACGATCAATATGGATTAAAAAACGCCCCAAGTTTCCAATTTCACCTCATCTACCTTCATTATGTCGCGTAAAACGACCATCGCCCAAGACTCCAATAAACCCGTGATTCCTGTCATGGAGCGTGAGAAGTTGATTCTCAACGACCGTTCGTATGGCTGGATTACTGAGCGCGTTTGCAGGGTCATTGAAAACAAACAACCGCTCATTTGGTGGTTGATGTTTATTCCCTCTGCGCTGATCGCGGTAATCGGTGTCGGAGGTGGATTATTTTACCTCGTTTCAACAGGTATTGGCGTTTGGGGGAACAACAACCGCACGATGTGGGGGTGGCCGATTGTAAACTTTGTGTTTTGGATTGGGATTGGGCACGCCGGAACGCTGATTTCTGCGATTCTTTTTCTGACCCGACAAAACTGGCGAACTTCGATTAGCCGAGCGGCGGAGGCGATGACGATTTTTGCGGTGTGTTGTGCGGGGATTTACCCGATGTTTCACGTGGGGCGATTTTGGATGGTTTGGTTTCTCGCGCCTATCCCGAACGCCAATGCGATTTGGCAGAACTTTAAATCGCCACTGCTTTGGGACGTGTTTGCCGTTTCGACTTATTTTACGATTTCGCTCATCTTCTGGTATCTCGGCATGGTGCCCGATTTAGCGACGATCCGTGACCGCGCAAAACCTGGTATTCGTAAGTTTTTCTATGGCATTTTTGCTCTTGGATGGCGGGGCGGACACCGGCAATGGAGTCACTATGAGGTCGCTTACCTCATTTTAGCAGCCATTTCCACTCCGCTTGTGCTTTCGGTGCATTCGATCGTGAGTTTTGACTTTGCCACTTCGGTGGTTCCTGGATGGCATTCTACGATTTTCCCTCCTTATTTTGTGGCGGGGGCCGTGTTTGGGGGATTTGCAATGGTGCTCACGATTATGATCCCTGCGCGGTTTATTTACGGACTGCAGGATCTTATCACGATGAAGCATATCGAGAACATGACCAAGATCCTCCTGCTGACGGGCACCATTGTTGGGTATGCGTATTTGATGGAGTTCTTTGTGGCTTTTTACTCTGGAGGTAAATACGAAATGGCTGCCTTTTTCTTCCGTGCCACAGGCCCTTACTGGTGGGCATATCTCGTGATGATAAGCTGTAACGTGCTCGCTCCTCAGCTTTTCTGGTTCAAATATTGCCGTGAAAACCTCTGGATCGTGATGGCGGTGTGTATGGCGGTGAACGTCGGTATGTGGTTTGAGCGTTTTGTGATTATTGTTGCCACTCTCCCGAGGATGTGGCTGCCGGGTGATTGGAAATACTACAATCCGACTTGGCTCGATATCACACTTTTCCTCGGGACGATCGGTTTGTTTCTCTCCCTGTTTCTTCTTTTCTTGAAGTTTCTCCCCTGCATCAACATGGCGGAGGTGAAATGGACACTTGTAAAAAGTGACCCTCATTTTGATGAAAAGCAGGCGGTCGATGACCCCGGAGTGAAGACGGAAACTCCCTACCAGCACGAACTTCAAAACTAATTTCTGACCAGATCACTTTTAAATACCCAAATTTTTCAATGAAAGGAAAACGCGTTTACGGCTACCTCGCCGAGTTTGAAAATGCCTCCGCTTTGTATAAAGCGGCAGAGAAGGTGCGCGATGCTGGTCATAAAAAGTGGGACTGTTATTCGCCTTACCCGATCCATGGTTTGGATGAAGCGATGGGGGTGAAAAAATCCATTCTACCTTACCTTGCATTTTTTGGAGGATTGCTTGGATTGATCACCGCATTTCTTCTCGCCTACGTGACGCAGGTGGTCATTTACCCGACGGTGGTGCAGGCAAAACCTACCAACATCTTTACAGTGTCAGAGTTTTTACCTGTCATCTTTGAGTTGACGGTGTTGTTTGCTGGATTCGCCACATTTTTTGGTCTTTTGGCTCTGATTGGATTGCCCCGATTGAACCACCCACTTTTTGAGAGCGACCAGTTTGCTCGCGTGACAGATGATGGATTTTTTATCGCGATCGAAGCCCGCGATGATCGATTTTCTGTCGATGAAACCAAAGCGCTCCTGCGAGATGTGGGTGGGCGAAACATCGAACTCATTGAAGAACCTGAAGAAGGTTAACGTTTTTATTTTTCATTCTAACTCCTCATTTTTAATGCGTTATTTCTTTCTAGCTTATGCCCTGATCATTGTGATGGTTGTCAGCTTTTTTGGCTTTCGAGGTCAAAAGTTCTCCAGCACACCGTGGAGGATTTTTCCCGACATGGATGATCAGGATAAAGTGAAAACTCAACAGGCGTGCGATTTTTTTGCGGATGGCATGGGCGCTCGTAAGCCTGTGGTTGGCACTGTTCCCCGCGGGTTTGAGCCCGATGGTTCAGGCGAGAGTTTTGGCAACAGCACAAGTTATCTCGATACGGGAAAAATGGGGGATGCCTATGGCGATGGCATGCCAGAGGAGTTGCAGTTGACGTATAAAACCGCTGCGGTTCTCATTCGCCGAGGCGAGCAGCAGTTTAGGATTTTTTGTATGCCTTGTCACGGCGAGTCTGGAAATGGCAAAGGTGTGTCATCGGTGATCGGAGAAATCCCAGCCACCGACCTCACTGGGTTTGTGAAACCAACTTATCCCGACGGGAAAATTTTTGAAACCATCACCGATGGGCGTGGTAACATGAGCGGGCTCGGTTACAATATCCCAGTGAAAGACCGCTGGGCGATCATTTCTTACGTCCGCGCCCTTCAAGCAGCCCGCAAGGTTCCAACGGAGAAATAAAATTCGCAGGTATTCACTCACTTTTTACGTTATCAACAATGAGCCGCTTCATTACATCGAAAGACATCCCCGCCGGCGGGGAATATATTAAAAAAGGTCAGTTGTCCTTACTCATCGCCATTTGTGGGGGTGTGGCGGTTGTTGGCATGTTGGTGAGCGCGTATCTGTTGTTTTTCCACGATCATACAGTGGCCAATGTGCCAGCGGACACCGTGCAGGGGCGTTTTGCTTATTCTTGGCTGTATGCGTTTATCTTTTTTGTGAGTTTGTCGCTCGGCGGTGCGTTTTGGATGATTCTTCACCATCTTTCCAACTCGGGGTGGGGCGTGTCCGTGCGCCGTTTGATGGAGCACCTCGCTGGCGTTTTTCCGTGGATGGCGGTGATTGCGATCCCTCTTTTCTTTCCTCAAGTGCAGAAACACCTCTTCGAGTGGATGAATATGCACCGCGAAATCATGGGGGAGGGGGCGAGTCTTTACGGGAATGCCAAGAGCGCGCTTCAGCAGAGCGCCAATCCATTGGATCATTTGCTTTATCTGAAGGCGTTTTATATGAACCTCCCATTTTGGTTGGGACGCATGGTGAGTTACTTTGTGCTTCTCGGTGGAGGGATTATCTGGATGCGAAAACTGTCCATCGATCAAGATAATGACCCGAATCCTGGTGTGAAACGTCTCATTTTCTCCCGAAAACTCGCCGCCGTCATGATGCTGCTCTTTGCGTTTGTTGTTACATTGATGGCGTTTGATCTTGTGATGGCACTCGATTTTAAGTGGTTCTCTACGATGTTTGGCGTGTGTTATTTTGCGGGGTGTGTGTTGAGTGGACTGGCTTTACTCATCTTGACATCTACTTTGTTGAGTAAGGCGGGTTACCTGCAATCGGTCATGACCTTAGAGCACCAGCATGCGTTGGGTAAGCTCGCATTTGCGTTTGTGTTGTTCTGGGGGTATATCAATTTTAGTCAGTTTTTCCTTATTCGGTATGGCAATATCACGGAAGAAACTTCGTTTTACATTCTCCGAAATACGGGAAGCTGGAACACTGCAAGTATTGTATTGGTTTTTGGTTACTTCGTTTTGCCATTCCTTTTTCTGATTCGTGCCGATGTGAAAAAAACGCCCACGCTGATGATTTTTATTACGGCTTACCTGCTCGTTTTTCACGCATTGGATCACTACTTGCTCATCATGCCAGAGCGCGGACCGTCGCTGACATTACACTCTGCCGCAGGGCCTAGCCTTTACACAGCGGGCAGTGTTGTTTGGCTCGATCTTCTCGCCTTTGTTACCGTGGGAGCCTTTTTCTTCTTTTTCTTCCTTCGCTCGCTTACCCAAACGAGCCTGTATCCGCACCGCGATCCACGTATCCTTGAATCCGCTAACTTGTTGAACTAGGTTTTAACCACTTCTAAGACATGTCCTCTCAGCATCCTAATCAGCGCGTTAACGAACGTGATACGCCATTCCAGCACTTCAGCACTTGTTGCTGGGGAATGGCTGTTTTTGCGCTGTTTGGTGTAGCTTCGGTTGTTGCTTACGTGGCGACCTCTGGAAATACAAACGACGTTGAATTGGTGCGCGCTGCTGATCGTTGGGAGATTCAAGCCGAGGTCGCTCAGGAGCAATCCGCGCTTTTGTCTGACAAAGTGGTGGATGGAGGCAAGGCGCAACAAGTGGCTCCCGAAAAAGTATTTCCGCTTCTCGCAAAAGAAATTTTAGTAGCTCCCCAAGCGTCTGAAATTTTAGCGGCGAATTCTGAGGCGATGAAAAAGAAAGAGGCGGCGATGGCGGAAAAAGGAGGCGAAGGTTTTGCTCTGTTTAAGGCGAAGGCTTGTAATACGTGTCATGGAATAGATGCCGAGAGTCCCATTTCGCCATTGTATCCAATCCTTGTTGGCTTGTCGAAAGAATACCTTCTTGCGCAGATGAAAGATATTAAGTCGGGCAAGCGCAACAATGGGCAAACCGCTGGAATGAAAGCGATTATCGCGGGCGTTTCTGATGTTGAGATGGAAAAAATCGCACAATGGATAGCAAAACAGAAACACGAGATTGCCTTGGAGGAAGACCATCAGGGATCTGGGCTTTTTATGGCGAAAGGCTGCATTGCGTGTCACGGCCTCGATGCTAAATCGGCGATTATGCCAGTTTATCCAAACCTCGCGGGGCAAAATAAAGATTACCTGCTCAATCAGCTCAAAGATATCAAGTCGGGAGCTCGTAACAATGGTATGACAGCGGTGATGAAACCGCTTCTAGATCCCGTTTCGGAGGATGATATGAGCGTGATAGTCGATTGGCTCAGCACCCCAGCTTCCGATTCTGAAGAGTAACCCATTTCTCAAATTTTAAACGAAACTTTTACGTTCATGGCGCCTGAAATTAAACCCAGCTCAGAAAAGATGAAGCATTGCTCTGACATTGATCGTTCTTTGCGTCACCCCGTGATGTTTTTCTTTACGGCTGGTTCGTTATGGCTCGTTGTGGCGTTGTTTTTTGGAGTTGTGGCTTCGATGAAACTTTACGCGCCTGGATTTTTTTGTGAGTGCGCAGGGTTTCAGTATGGTCGCGTTTTTCCAGCTCACATAAACGCGCTGATTTATGGATGGGGCGTTCAGGTCGGTTTTGGTGTTTTGATCTGGCTTATGGCGCGATTGTCTCAGCGACCCATTCGAAACGCGATATCACTCCTCGTAGCGGGGCATATTTGGAATTTTGCCGTGGCTCTCGGTGTGATGGGGATTCTTTTGGGGCATGGAACGGGAAAACCTTGGATGGAGTTCCCCAATTTTGTGTGGCCTGTGCTTCTTGGAGTTTATGCCGTGATCGGCATCACCGCGTTTATTTCTTTTTGCTCTCGATGTGAAGAAAAAGCGAACATGGCGCAGTGGTATTTGCTTGGAGCTGTATGTTGGTTTCCGTGGGTCTTTCTCACAGCCAACCTCTACGTGAACGTCTTTGATGTGCAACCCATCATGGCTGCGGCTGTGAATGCTTGGTTCCGCTCGGCTCTGACGTTTTTATTTTTCACTCCCGTTGCGATTGGATCCGCTTATTATATGGTTTCAAAAGTGGTAGGTCGGCCTATCCCAAGCGGAGGATACCCCATGGTTGGGTTCTGGGCGTTGGCTGTAATTGCGCCGTGGGCAGGTATGCAGTCGATCACGGGGGCTCCCATTCCCTCATTTCTTCAGCTTGCTGGGGGAGTCGCTGGAATGCTCATTGTGTTTCCTCTTTTTCTTGTAGGTGTTGGTCTTGTAAAAACCACGAAAGGAGATCTTAAAATCATCGAAAATAGCCCAGCGTTACGGTTTACGATAGCGGGAGTTTTGGGGATGTTGGTTCTCGCCGTGCTGAGTGCAGTGTTTTCTTTTCCAGAGGTGTTGAAAATGACGCAGTTTACGAATGCGGGTTACGGATACGATATGGTGGCGCTCTACGGATTTTTTAGCATGTGTATGTTTGGAACCATTTATTACAGCGTCCCGTGCATCATTGGTTGCGAGTGGCCTTCGCCTCGCCTGATCCGCTGGCATTTTATGGGGTCCATTTATGGAATCGTGTTTATCGCAGTTATTGGCACCGTGGCAGCAGGAATCCAGCAGGGCGGAGTGCAGGAAGATGTCGCGCTGTCTTGGATGGATGTTGTGGTAACTTCGATTCCATACACGGCTGGGATGGTGATTGCGTGGCTGTTCATTTTGCTGTCCAACGTCTTTTTCTTCATCCATCTCGCATGGGTGTGGCTTCGTTTTGCCAAGGGAAAGCGAAACTTGACCCAACGCGCTTGAGCTAAAATGGCCGATTATTTTTTACCTGATCTTTATGAACTTTAAACTATTTCTCGCAGGAATGACTCTCACTTTCGGACTGGCTTGGCTGGTGATGATCGCCGTGCCTGTTGCTAAGATGGGACACCGACCCGTTGTGAAAATGAGTGATGCCAAGGACGCTCCTTATTATCAGCATAACGTGTCTGGTAGAATTCTCAACGGAGCTAAGATTTATCAAAACAACGGGTGTTACACCTGCCATACGCAGTTGGTTCGTCCTGCTTCTGCGGGTAACGATACGTTACGCAAGGGAGGAATGGAGGCGGGTGATTCCAAGTCGGTTCGTGCGACTTCTGTGCATGATTTTGATGGCGAGGCATTTGCCAATATCGGGCTTCAACGGATTGGTCCAGACCTCAGCAACTTCGGGATTCGTGTCGAGGCGTATGCCGCAAAAGCCAAAATGTCGCCCGAGCAATGGGTCATTGAACATCTCAATAACCCGCGGAATGGCAAACTGCGTCCGAGTGCCGATGGCAAACCGAGTGATCTGTCGTGGTCGAATTGCCCCGCACAACCTCAGATGTTTGAGGAAGTGAATGCGCAGGCTCAACGCGGAGGTTTTACGGTGCTTGGAAAAAATGGCAAAGCCTATCAACCCGCAGAAAAGGCGCGAGTCCTCACGAGTTATCTGCTTTCTCTCAAGCGCAACGAAGAGATTCCACCCGTTCTCAGCCATCCTCCCAAGTTGGTTGAGTGAGGCTTGTTCCGATGGAAGAACTCGCGCAGCAATCAATTATGCTGCGCGGAGCTTAGGAGGCGTGATTATTTCTTTTTCGCCCAAGAGTCGCGAAGAGCGACAGTTCGGTTGAAAACAGGTTTTTCTCCAGCGATGTGATCTTTGTTGTCCGCGCAGAAATATCCAACGCGCTCAAACTGATAGACATCTCCCGCTTGAGCTTCTGAGAGTGAGGCTTCGAGTTTGGCATCGGAGATGATGCTGAGCGAGTCCGAGTTCAAGCAACTGAGAAATCCTCCCTCGGCGCCATCTGGATTTTCTTCGGTGAAAAGGCGGTCGTAGAGGCGGATTTCAGCATCGATAGCAGTAGCGGCATCAACCCAGTGGATGGCAGCCTTGCATTTGATGCCTTCGGGAGCGTTTTTGCCAATCGTGTCTGGGATAAATTCGCAGAACACCTCGGTGATTTCGCCCGCGTCATTTTTTTCAAATCCTGTGCAGGTGATGATGTATCCACCGCGCAGACGCACTGAGCGGTCGGGACCAAGACGGAAAAACTTTTTAGGAGGCTCTTCCATGAAGTCGTCGCGTTCGATCCAGATCGATTTTCCGAGTGAAACTTTGCGGGTTCCCGCCTCGGGATCGGCTGGGTTGTTGGGAGCGTCCACCAATTCGCTGTGGTCGTCGCTGGGCCAGTTGGTGAGAGTCACCTTGAGCGGGTTGAGCACCGCCATCCGGCGAGGGGCGGATTGGTTGAGTTCGTCGCGGATTTCGGACTCAAGGATAGACATGTCCGTTACGCTGTTGACTTTGGTAATGCCTATTCTGTGGCAGAAACTGCGGATGGCGGACGGTTGATAACCACGGCGGCGCATACCAGAGATGGTAGGCAGGCGTGGGTCGTCCCAGCCATTGACGTGACCTTCTTCGACAAGCTGAAGAAGTTTCCGTTTACTCATCACCGTGTAGCTGAGGTTGAGTCGGGAAAATTCAATCTGGCGAGGTCGGGCAGGCACCGGGCAGTGCTCGATAAACCAATCGTAAAGCGGGCGGTGGTTTTCAAACTCAAGCGTGCAAAGTGAGTGGGTGATATGCTCTAGCGCATCTTCCAGCGGATGGGCAAAGTCATACATCGGGTAAATACACCAGTCGTCTCCCGTGTTGTGGTGAGTGGCGTGCATGATCCGGTAAATGACGGGGTCGCGCATGTTCATGTTGGATGAACTGAGGTCGATTTTGGCGCGGAGCACCATGGCGCCGTCTTCAAATTCGCCAGATTTCATGCGGGCGAGCAAATCGAGACTTTCCTCTGCGGGGCGATCTCTGAACGGTGAAGGGGTGCCGGGAGTTGTGACATTGCCGCGGTTGGCTTTCATTTCTTCGGGCGATTGCTCATCGACATAAGCAAGCCCTTCGCGGATGAGGTGTTGGGCGGATTTGTAGAAAAAATCAAAGTAGTTGCTGGCGAAATATAAGTCGTCGCCCCAGTCAAACCCCATCCAGCGAATGTCTTCTTTGATGCTTTCGACGTATTCAGATTCTTCTTTTTCTGGGTTGGTGTCATCAAAGCGCAGATGGCACTTGGCTCCCACTTCTGCATTTTCCTGAGCAATTCTAAAGTTAAAGCAAAACGCCTTGGCGTGACCGATGTGGAGGTAGCCGTTGGGCTCCGGAGGGAATCGGGTGATGATGGTCTCGTGTTTTCCAGACTGAAGATCCTTTTGGATGATTTCGCGGATAAAATCGAGTTTTTCAGGCTTAGTTGTGCTTTCCTTGCTCATGGTCGGAGGGGGTTTTAGGGGGAACGCGAATAAAGAGAAAGGCGGAAATGCGGAAAAAGTGACGCACGCCAGCGTTACGCGATTAGTTTTCTGTGCTCAGCTTTTAGAAATCGCAGTTTCCTGGGGTGCGATAAAACGGAATGACGTCGCGGATGTTTTTCATGCCAGTGACAAACATGAGCATACGCTCAAATCCCATGCCAAATCCAGCGTGTGGACAGCTGCCGTATTTCCGAAGGTCAAGATACCACCAGTAATCTTTTTCGTTGAGGTTGTGTTCGGCCATGTTTGCTTGGAGCACGTCGAGCCGTTCTTCCCGCTGGGCTCCTCCGATGATTTCGCCAATTCCAGGGACGAGCAGATCCATGGCGGTTACCGTTTTTCCGTCGTCGTTGGTGCGCATGTAAAATGGTTTGACACTTTTGGGGTAGTTGTAAACCGTGGTCGGGCACTTGAAATGTTCTTCGGTTAAGAATCGCTCGTGCTCGGACTGAAGGTTGACTCCCCACTCGACGGGGAATTCAAATTTTTGTCCCGAAGCTTGGAGGATTTCAATGGCCTCGGTGTAGGAAACGCGTTGGAATGGTCGGTTTGCGACAAATTCGAGTCGCTGACGGAGCCCTTTATCAACAAATCGGCAAAAAATATCGAGATCGCCCTGGCTGTTGTCGAGCGCGTCTTGAACGAGGTATTTTACAAATTCCTCAGCCATGTCCATATCGCCTTCAAGATCACAAAATGCCATTTCTGGTTCGATCATCCAGAATTCAGAGGCGTGGCGCGTGGTGTTGGAGTTTTCGGAGCGGAAGGTGGGGCCAAATGTGTAAATGTTTGAAAGCGCGGTGGCAAACGCTTCGCCTTCGAGTTGGCCGCTGACCGTGAGGTAGGTGGATTTTCCGAAAAAGTCGTGCTCGTATGCCGTTGTTTTTTCTTGTGAGCCTTGGCTTGGCTGAGCGGGGTCAAGCGTGGTGACGCGGAACATTTCGCCAGCACCTTCGCAGTCGGATGCCGTAATGATGGGCGTGTGCACGTAGGTGAAGTCGCGTTCATTAAAAAATCGATGCACGGCCTGCGCCATACGGCTACGCATGCGGAACACCGCGCCGTAGAGATTGGTGCGCGGGCGGAGGTGTGCGATTGAGCGCAGGAACTCGGGTGTGTGTCCTTTTTTCTGGAGTGGGTAATCGGCGGGAGCTTCTCCGATGAGTTCGAGTGATGTGGCGTGGATTTCCCATTGTTGCCCCTTGCCTGGAGACTCGACCAGTTTTCCCGTAACCCCCACAGCGGCTCCGGTGGACATTTTAGAAATATGCTCGTAGCCGGGGATGCCAACATCCGCGATGCATTGGATGTTTGCGAGGCA
>CAZOWD010000029.1:0-10672 GCA_964583225.1 uncultured Verrucomicrobiales bacterium
GCTCATTTTAAATTTTCGTTCCCATCGGATACAAAATCTCAGCATTAACGGCATCGATTTTCTTCATCACCTCATCGGGCAACACGAGGTCTGCGGCTGCAAAAATAGCATCCAACTGATCTTCATGAGACACTCCAACAATCGTAGATGCCACAAAATCATGCTGCTTGCTCCACGCCGTCGCCAAAGTAACCACATCCATATCCACCGATTTTGCGATCTCAATTACCCGTTGCGTCATCGCCAAACTTTTTTCATTCACAAACCTTTCCGCCATTTTACGCTGACGAGACTCTCCTTTTGTGAGATAAAAACTAAATCGCGCGCCCTCTGGAAATTTTGAATCGTTATATTTCCCGGACAACACACCACCCGCCAACGGACTGTAAGGCAACAAACTCACCTGCTCGCGCCGGCAAACCTCTGCAACCTCATCTTCGCTCCGTCGATGCAATATGGAAAAATTATTTTGAATCGTGTCGTAACGAGCCAACCCGTGCACGTCGCTGGTCCAAAGCGATTTCATCAGCCCGTAACTATCTTCATTACTACAACCAATCGTGCGAATTTTCCCCTCACGCACAAGCTCATCGAGCGCTTCAAGTGTATCCTCTGCACGCATCTGATGGTCGGGCCAATGAACCTGATACAAATCCAAATAATCCGTCTGCAAGCGCCGCAAACTCCCCTCTACCGCCTGACGAATATGCCTCCGGTCAATCGCCGCTTTTCCTCCACGGACTGGAGGATTAAACCACCCATGCGCTGGCCCCGCCACCTTGCTGGCGATAATTATACTACTGCGATCCCTCGACTTCATCCACTCTCCCAGCCATTCCTCCGTCAACCCAGCAAGCTCACGAGTCGGAGGCACGGGATAAACTTCCGCTGTGTCAAAAAAATCAATTCCAGCATCCAAAGCGCGGTCGAGAATACGAAAACTCATCGCCTTATCGCACTGCGTTCCAAATGTCATGGTTCCCATGCAAATCTCGCTAACCACAATCCCGCTTTTCCCTAATCGCCTTTGCTTCATGCCTTAAAGAAAGCCAAATCAAGAGGACTTGGCAAGTCAGCAAATTTTAGATAACCTCCCGCCTCATGGACGCCTCACTACTTCAAAATTTATTCACCCTTTTTATGTTAGTCCTGCTCCAAGCTGTGTTAGGATTCGATAACTTGCTTTACATTTCGCTAGAATCTCAACGCGCCCCACTTGAAAAACAACGAATGGTCAGGCTCTGGGGAATCGGGATCGCCGTCATCCTACGCATTGCCCTCCTCTTCATTTTACTCAAAATGATGACGTCCTTCCAAGCCACTTGGTTCAAGGTGGACACGACGGCTCTGCACATGGAACTAAATTTCACTGCAGCCATCACCCTTTTTGGAGGAGCGTTTATTGTTCGCACCGCCATCAAAGAAATTATGCACATGATGATCTACGAGGAAGATCAAGAGGAGCATTCTGAGAAAAAAAACGGCGCATCCGTGATTAAAACTATTGCTCTCATTGTGATGATGAACGTTGTTTTCTCCTTCGACTCCATCCTTAGCGCCATGGCCATCACAAAAGTCACCTGGATCATGACACTCGCCATCATCATCAGTGGCGTCATGATGGCTGCACTCGCCGATACCGTTTCCAACTTCCTCCAGAAAAATCGACTCTACGAGGTATTGGGGCTCTTTATTTTATTTATTGTCGGAATCCTTCTGCTTTCCGAAGGTGGCGAACTCGCACAGCTCAGCTTTTGGGGGCATCATGTCGAACACATGAGCAAAGGCACGTTTTACTTTGTGATCGTCACCCTCGTCCTCGTCGATGTAGTGCAAGGGCGCTACCAAAAAATCCTCAACAAACGCAAAGCCAAAAAGCAAGCAGCGGCTCAGTAATCGCCAACGGATCTGCGCGACCAGCAAGGCTACTATTAGCGCATCTTCAACTTGGTTTTTGCCCAGAGCCACTTAACCACGGCTCCGTTTTCAATCAATGCCAACGCATCGTTTTCCTGCACACCGAGAAGGGTTTCAGCTTTAAATGTAACCACGCCCGTTTGATACGTTTTCCCATTTAAAGTAAAAGGTTTGCCTACCTTCCAAGCCACGACTTGACTCGCATCAAATTCTTTCACCTCCTTCGCTGCAACACTTGCCTTTATTATTTTTACGATAGCGTCGTCACCAACGGTTGATGATCCGTTTGTCTCTGCTGTATTTTCAGGTAAATCTTCAATAACATCATCGTCAGGATCATCAAATGTCCCAACCACGGCTTCTGGTGTATCTTCTTCCGCCTCTACAACGGGAACATCCTCAGAACTTTTTTCATTTTCTACCACTCCCTCACGAACTCCTTCATTCTCAGAATCAGCATTTACGCGAGCCTTCATTTTTGACTCAGCCAATGCAATGAAATCTGTATGATCCACCTCAATTTTTCCTTCTATAGGATACCCCACAGGTTGAATTACAAGAAGACCAGCCTCAAAGCGCAATGGCTTCACTTTTACTCCTGACTTCAAATTCATAGTCACGCCACTTTCAGCATCTACAAATTTATGGGGCACTTTTAAAGTCACCAACTCAGGAAAATTAGCCTTTGTAAATCGAGTCAAATCTACTGGTTTCTGGCTTTCTCCAGAAACAACAGGTTGAGAAGTTTCCTCTGCAGTCTCCTCATTTTGAGCAGGATCAACCACCACTTCTTCCGATTTTTCAGCTACTGGCTTTCCGCCCCCATCCATAGGAAAAAAAGTAGGTTCGAGAACGTAACCAATAACCACACAAACAAGAATCAGAACAAAAGAAACAACGTTATTCATAACGAGTCACGATCTAGCATTTTTCAACAACAACAACAAGAGAGGAATCCAACATCCCGCATTACGCGCATAAAATGACTGAAATTCATCAACTTCTCACTCGCCAAACCACGAGACATCCTGCCATATTCTGGGCTATGGATAATTTGATAGCCCTTTGCAAAGATCCGTTTCTAGCGTTGATAACTGGCCTTGTTGTTGGAATTGTTTTTTCAGCCATCAAACTCCCCATCCCAGCGCCTCCCGCTCTGCCAGGCGTGTTAGGCATCGCGGGAATCTATCTGGGATCGGTTTTATGGAAAACCTTCACAGGTTAAAAAGGTGTTCCTAAAGAACTACCCTTTCTTTTTCAAAAGAGGGAAAAGAACCACGTCACGGATCGTAGAAGCTCCTGTGAGCATCATGATCAGGCGGTCAATTCCGATTCCGATTCCGCCCGCTGGAGGCATTCCATTTTCGAGCGTTTCAACAAAATCGTGATCGATCTCTTGCTCTTCCTCACCGCCTGCTTGGTGCTCGAGGCGTTCGCGTTGCACGTCGGGATCGTTGAGTTCTGAATATCCAGGTGAAATTTCCTGACCATTGATGATAAGCTCGTAAACTTCTACGGTTTTACCTCCAGGGGTCACTTTCGCCAATGGAATCAATTCACTCGCCACCCGAGTCACAAAACACGGATCAAAGGTATGCTCTTCCACTTTTTTCTCAAACACCTGCTGAACCACTTCGTAGTCCTCCATGTTTTCTGAAATCTGCACACCCAACTCATCACATTTTGCACGGCGTTGCTCAGGCGTAATATCAAAGAAATCATCTCCTGCGACTTCCTTGATCAAATCGTGGTAGTTGGCGCGTCTCCAAGGGCGTTGAAGGTTGATGGTCCGGATCACATTTCCTTCTTCATCCTTATGCTCAATCTGAAGACCTCCACAGAATTTTTCAGCCAAATGGCAGGTCATCTCCTCCACCATATCCGCCATGGTTTCAAAATCTCCATACGCGCAATATGCCTCAAGCATCGTAAATTCTGGATTGTGACGACGCGAAATCCCCTCGTTCCGGAAATTTCGGTTCAGTTCAAATATTTTTGTAAATCCGCCCACTAAGAGACGTTTCAAGAAAAGCTCAGGAGCAATCCGCAATGTGAGATCCATGCCGAGAGCGTTATGATACGTCTCAAACGGACGAGCGGCAGCACCTCCAGCCACACTCTGAAGCATGGGAGTTTCCACCTCAAGGAAACCGCGCTCGTAAAGGAAGCTACGGATTTCAGCAATCATCTTTGAGCGAGTAATAAACACCTGCGCACTGTCCTCATTACTCATGAGATCGAGGTGACGCTTACGGTATTTTGTTTCACGGTCTGAAACACCATGCCACTTGTCGGGCATAGGGCGAAGCGATTTAGAAAGCACGGTCAATTTTTCTACTTTCACAGTAGGCTCCCCTTTTCCCGTGGTAAATGTCTCACCTTCAATTCCTATCCAGTCACCTAAATCGAGAAGTTTATACGCAGCCCAATCCGTTTCGCTGAGGCCTTTTTTGTTCAAATAAATCTGAATACGTCCTTCGATATCTCCGAGTGTCGCAAAAACGGATTTTCCCATATCGCGGATAGCGAGCAAACGCCCTGCGATCGTTACCGACTGATCATTTTCAAAATTAGCCTTGAGCTTTCCTGGAGTGGTCGTGGTATCGAATCGGGAACCGTAAGGGTCGATTCCAAGCTCACGAAGCTGGGCGAGTTTCTCGCGACGAACGGCAATAAGTTCGGCTTCAGTGGATTGAGGGGTGTCTTGCGTAGTATTCGTATCGCTCATGGCGGGCGGAACATAGGAGGTAAATCAGATAATTCAAGAGCGAAGTCGAACACCATCCTAACACTTCACCCAAAAATCAAACCTCTCAGAGAAGCGTTGAGCCTCCAAGCAACAACCACCCTCAAAAAAAACTCCGCATTTTTCCCTTTGATGCGTTAAAAGTCCCAAAGTCCGCTATATGATTGCAGTTTGATAAAATCCAACCTTCTAAAAGTGGCGTTCAAATCTATCTCAACATGTCTTCCACACACAAACCACTCACCATCGCTGTCGCGGGTTGCGGGTCCCGCGCACGCACATATTGCAAAATTGGATTATCTCTGGATAACCGTTACAAAGTCGTCGCAGGAGCCGACCCCGTCCCCGAACGACGCGACGCCATGCGCGAAATTTCTCAAAACCCTGATTTTCAATCCTTTGAATCTGCAGACGAGCTTCTCGCTCAAGACAAACTTGCAGACATTATGATCGTAGCCACTCAGGATAACTATCACTTTGAACCCACCAAAAAAGCTCTCGAAAAGGGATACCACATTCTTTTGGAAAAACCAGCGGCCCAAACGCTAGAGGAAACGCGCGAACTGGCGCGCCTTGCAAAGAAATACGACCGAAAAATCCTTCTTTGTTTTGTGCTCCGCTACACCCAATTCTACTCCAAAGTCCACGAAATCGTCACTTCAGGACAACTCGGCGACATCATTTCCATAAAAGCCGTAGAAGGAGTCGAAGCTTGGCACCAATCCCATTCATTTGTTCGCGGGCATTGGAGCAAATCTTCCACATCCACCCCCATGATTATTGCCAAGTGCTGCCACGACACCGACTACATTGCTTGGCTCATGCAAAGCCGCTGCAAACGCGTTAGCTCATTCGGGCGACTTTCCTATTTTACAGAAAAACATGCACCTGAAGGCGCCACCGACCGATGCACCTCAGGTTGCCCACACGCAGCACCTCAAGGCGGAACGTGTATGTATGACGCTCACCACTATCTCGACAAACAAGAACGCTGGCTCAACATGGTTTACCCAAACCCCAATAAACACAGCGAAGAAGACGTGATCGAGTGGCTCAAAACCTCACCTTGGGGACGTTGCGCATGGAAATGCGACAACGACGTTGTGGACCACCAAGTCGTGAATATGGACTTTGAAAACGGCTCCACAGCCAGCCTCACAATGACCGCTTTCGATCTGGGACGCTCACTCGAAATTTACGGAACCAAAGCGTGTTTACGCGGCGGCGACGCATTCAAAAAAGCCACCGGCGCCGACATGAGCATCCGCAACCACGCCACAGAAGAAACCGAAATGATCACGTTCGAAGAACTCCCCGACGATGGATATCACGGTCACGGAGGTGGAGATCACGGACTCATGGAAGCGATGGACAAAATCTTCCGCGAAGACGGGCACCACAGCGCACTCATCGAAAATTCGATCGAGAGCCATCTTATCGGATTTGCCGCGGAACAATCGCGTCTAGCAGATGGACAACCAGTCTTGCTCGACGACCTGCGATAATCCTTCGTCCTTCTCCATTCCTCCCCCTCTCAATCCGAATGCTCTCGCACCCCGCGGGATCATTCGGATTTTTTCTTTTGTGATTTCCTTTTTCTTAAAGCCCCAGGAGCTGTCCGATGCGCCCCAAAATATTTTTCACTCCGATACCGCAACCACACCCGCAAAGCCTGCGGAACCTTTTCTCGCTGCTCCACAGTTAACGTCTCATAAAGTTTCAACGCCTTCTCTCGTTCTCCCCGACACGCTCGGTTATTGTGCGCATCCCAGTAACTACGCGCCACCCGAATCCGCCGATTCACCTCCTTGATCAGCGCTTGACCAACGAGCGGACGAGCCGATTTCTTTTTTTTAGCAGGCACGGAAATAAAACTAAAACCAATCCCCTCCGAATACCATCAATAAACACGGGCGACACCACTTCTGGCGTCGCCCGAAAACAACAGAACACTCCAACAACAATCAATTAAATTGAAAGAACAAGTTTATCGAACAGAAAAATCACGTTAAAATCTGCTCGAACCAAAGGCATTAGACGTTCAATCTGGTCGCCTAATTCACAGCAACAGCATCGCTGCCAGTTTCTCCAGTCCGAATGCGAATGGCATTGTCCACAGGAGAAATAAACACCTTACCGTCACCGATTTTTCCAGTATTGGCGCTTTTTACAATGGCTTCAGCAACAGCAGAGGCATCGTCATCATCAACGATGATCTCCAGCTTAACTTTAGGAAGAAAATCCACAGTGTATTCGCTGCCTCGGTAAATCTCAGTGTGGCCTTTCTGGCGACCAAATCCCTTAACTTCCGTTACAGTCATGCCTTGAACACCGACTTCGGCAAGGGCTTCCTTCACTTCTTCGAGCTTAAAAGGTTTAATAATGGCTTCTATTTTTTTCATGATGGTTTATGCGGTTACTATATCGTCCGTCTTCATCTTGGCAAGCAAGCATCGTGCCAATTTTTAAAACTCCTCAAAAACATGAAAAAATCAACCGGCGCCCTCTTATTTATGAAATAGCTACGAGCTCAAACCTACCCCCAGGCAAAGTTTTCACCACTCCCATGATTTCCAATTTCAACAACGTCGCACTCACTTCGGGAAGCTGTAGAGATGTTGATGCCAAAACCTCATCCATTAGAGAGGCCCCCGATTTTAAAGCCGAGACAATTTTCTGTTCCGCCTCCGTCAAATCAAGATGTGGCAAAGCCGATTGATTGTCTCCATTTTCATCATCACGAACCTCCTCAACCTCTTTCAGCGGCAAAACAGATAGATCGTCCAAAATATCCTGACCTTCCGTCACCAACGTCGCACCTTCTCGAATCAAGCGGTTACACCCCTCGGAAGTAGGTCGATCAATCTGCCCAGGAACGGCGTAAATAGGACGCCCCAACTCACCAGCCAAATTGGCAGTGATTAAAGCACCAGACCACGCTGGACACTCCACAACAAGAATCCCCTGAGACCAAGCGGCAACGATCCGATTTCTCATCGGAAATGTTTGTTTACTCGGAGGGGTATGCAACGAAAATTCAGAAACAACGGCACCACAACCATCGGCAATTTTTTCCGCTAACCCCATATTTTCAGGAGGATAAATCTGCCCCAATCCCGACCCAATCACCGCGATCGTTCGCCCTTTAGCTGCAACCGCCCCCTCATGCGCGTGCGTATCAATACCACGCGCCAAACCTGAAATAATCGTAAATCCACTCGTCGCCAACTGAAATGCAAACAGCTTAGCCGATTGTATCCCATAATGCGTACACCTCCTTGACCCCACAATCCCAAAAGCGTGTCGATCGCATTCCCGAACGTCCCCCCAAACATACAAAACCAAAGGCGGATCATAACTTTGTCTCAAAGACTCTGGGTATTCGGCATCGTCTTGCGTCAAAATCTGTATTCCGCGTTGCTCCGCCTCACGGAGTTCTGCCGATAAATCAATGTGTGATTCCCAATCGCAAATCACCCTCGCCGTTTCTGGTCCAATTCCCGAAACAGCACTCAAGCGATGCACATCAGCATTTAAAATAGCCTCGGCGCTCCCCAGCGACTCCAACAACTGGCGCACACGCACAGGGCCAATTTTAGGCAACATATTCAGAGCCACCAAAGATTCACGAGAGTTCATACAGAAACACTAATAAATCATGCCCACTTTCCCCAACACCAAAATAAAAAAATCCTCCACCTGAAAAACAGATGAAGGATGTAAAAAGGAGAACCTGAAAAATCAGTCCTCAGAGAAAAGCCTCTTAGATTAAGGTTTAAGCTTAGGCTTTCCTGCGCGGCGAACAGCGCCAAAACGCTTCTGGAACTTATCGATACGACCTTCGGTATCCACAAACTGCTTCTGTCCAGTAAAGAATGGGTGTGTGTCAGAAGTCACACCAGATGAAATGATGTAGTGATCAACTCCATCGATTTGCTCAACCTTAGCAGATTTAGCAGTAGAGCGAGTAATAAAACGAGTCCCCGTAGTCATGTCTTGGAACACAACGGGATGGTATTCTGGGTGAAAATCTTTTTTCATGATTTAATATGGTTACTTCCACCACGTTTCCGACGCGGCAGGAGGGGGAAAATGCACGCCACGCCGTCTCTGTCAAGTAACAACTCGACAATCACTCTCATTTTTTTAAAATTTTTGCATCGATCCGCCAATGAGTCAGG
The DNA here is from genome assembly GCA_964583225.1 of uncultured Verrucomicrobiales bacterium. GTDB lineage: Bacteria > Verrucomicrobiota > Verrucomicrobiia > Verrucomicrobiales > Akkermansiaceae > Oceaniferula. The sequence goes on from CAZOWD010000029.1 coordinate 8,845, forward strand.
TCTTGACACCTGAAACATCCACCTCAAAACTCCCGCGTCATGCAACCCTCCCAATTCACAGATGCCGTTCAGGCTGCACTTTCTCAAACCCCTCGCTACGACATTGCGGCTTACTACTTCCTCAAAGACGCCCTTGATTTCACAGTCAAACGCATCTCGGACAACAATGAAGGAGAACTCCGACACGTCTCAGCCCAAGAACTCATCGCTGGGTTTCGAGATCTCGCACTTCAAGAGTTTGGCCCCATGGCCAGCACCCTAATGAAAGAATGGGGCATCACCAGTGGCGACGACATCGGAGTGATGGTTTTCCAACTCATCGAAGAAGGAGCCTTCGGCAAACAAGACTCTGACACTCAAGACGATTTCTCTGGCGGGTTCGATCTACTAGACGCCCTCCAATCCCCATTCCTTCCCAAGCACAAGCACGCCGTCGCCTAATTTTTTAAATTGTTTGATTGCCATCTCGCCTGACTCGTGCAAAGTCCCCGTCGTTATGGCGAATGCAACCAATGTTCTTGCGAACGGAATCGAAATCAAAGGATCCATCAAATTTATCAATGATATGGTGATTGATGGAAAAATCGAAGGAGAAATCATATCCGACAAAGGAAAAGTCACTATTGGTGAAAATGCCGTCGTTACAGGCGATGTTAAAGCTGGCGAAGTTAAACTTTTTGGAACAGTTAAAGGCACCATCACCTCTGAGCGCTGCGAACTCAAACCCAACTCAAAGCTCGACGGCGACATCAAAACTAAAATGCTCAGCATGGAAGAAGGCGCTATCCTTTCAGGACGCACCGACATCGGAGGTTAATTGAAATTTTCTCCTTCAAACAATACAAACAAACCGAGGCTCAATCACCTCGGTTTTTTTACGCCCACAAATAACCACTACAGATTTCAGCCACGCTCATTTCACGGCTTGGAGCGCCAAAAGTTCATCCGCAATTTCTAGCCACTCCTCCCCCAATCCAACCTGTCCATCTGGTTGTGGTTTTCCAGCTTTCTCATACCAAATAGCTGCCTTTTCTAGCTCTCCTTTTGCCCGGTGCAAATGAGCGTGCACCCACGCAGCTTGAGGCGAATCTTCATTTTTACACAAATCATGCGCAGCGTCCCAGCGTCCCGCTCGCGCGTAACAAAGAGCTTTTACAGAATCAGAAACTCCCGTAGGAGGTGTTCCTCCCCGAGCCGCGGTATAAGCCAAGTCTTTAGCGTTCATACTCCAGTGAAACATGTAATCCTCTGAGCATCAAGCAGGTAATTTATTTTTTAAAAAATTTTCAAACTCCACGAATCTTTCGCATTTTCCGATTATCATCCAGCCCAATCCATGGTTAACTCTGCCCACGTCTTATGCCCAACACAGATATCGAGATCAAACCTGAAGGCACTCCCCCCATCCAGTTTTCTGTGATGCTCAAAAACCGTGCAGGCGCACTCAGCGCTCTCGTCAAACTTCTCCGAAACGCAAAAATAGAAGTAATCGGCATCAGCGTCCAAGATGCAAGAGACGCCACTATCGCCCGACTCTTGCTATCCGACTCCGAAAAAGCGACGGAAATTTTTCAAGCCAAAGGGATTCCCCACACAACCTCTGAACTCGTCGTTGTCGCCTTTCAAGAATCAGCACCCGACCTAGCCCGCGTGCTCGACGTCCTCCGAGTTGCCGAAACCAATCTCGACTTCGCCTACTCACTCATGGCACACCCACGAGGCACTTCTCTTCTCGCTATGCATCTTGAAGATACCCACTTTGGAGCCTCCGCGCTTAGCAAAGCGGGCTTTCGAATCTATTACACTGAAGACCTCATCCGCTAACCCC